>NZ_JACFYV010000055.1:0-36021 GCF_016759955.1 Burkholderia sp. KCJ3K979 | reverse complement strand
CGCCCGCACGCTCCAGCACCGCGCGGATCACCGTCGCGCCCAGTTCGGGCGCCGCAATCTTCGCGAGCGAGCCGCCGAATTTGCCGACCGCGGTCCGCGCGGCCGATACGATCACTACATCCGTCATTTCCCTTTCCTCCAGGCCCGCACGACACGGCGCATCGTTACCGGCCCCGTTAAAAAAACTGCGGTGCACCGGACAGCGTGCGCCGCTGTCCGGTTTTCGTCAATCGCGCTGCAACACGTAGCGCCCGGGTGCCGGCTCGATCACCGGGAATTGCGCGGAACCCGGCTGGGCCGGCGGCGCGACCTTGCGGCCGCCGTACGCGTCGAGCCACTCGACCCACGTCGTCCACCAGCTTCCCGGCTGCTCGGTCGCCCCGGCAAACCAGTCGTCCGCGGATTCGGGCAGGTCGCCCTCGTTGACCCAGTAGCTGCGCTTCTTCTTCGCCGGCGGATTGATCACGCCCGCGATGTGCCCCGACGCGCCGAGCACGAATTTCAGCGGACCCGACAGGATCGACGTCGATGCGTAGGCGGTCTGCCACGGCACGATGTGATCCTCGCGCGAGCCGTAGATGAAGGTCGGCACGTCGATCAGCGACAGGTCGACCGATTCGCCGCACACGGTCAACGCGCCCGGTTCGCGCAGCTTGTTTTCGAGATAGGTATGGCGCAGGTACCACGCGTACATCGGGCCCGGCAGGCTCGTCGAATCGCTGTTCCAGTACAGCAGGTCGAACGGCGCGGGCGTGCGGCCCTTCAGGTAGTTGTCGACGACGTAGTTCCACACCAGATCGTTCGGCCGCAGGAACGAGAACGTGTTCGCGAACTCCATGCCGCGCATCAGCCCCGGTTGCGTACCGTTCTTGCCGCCGATGGTCTGCTCGCGCATCTGCACGTGCGCCTCGTCGACGAACACGTCGAGGATGCCCGTGTCGGTGAAGTCGAGCATCGCGGTGAGCAGCGTCATCGATGCGGCCGGATGTTCGCCGCGGGCGGCGAGCACCGCGAGCGCGGTCGCGAGCATCGTGCCGCCGACGCAGAAGCCGAGCGTGTTGATCTGCTCGCGGCCGCTGATCTGCTGCACCGCGTCGATCGCCGCGAGCAGCCCTTCGTTCATGTAGTCGTCCCACGTCTTGTGCGCGACCGACGCATCCGCGTTGCGCCACGACACGAGGAACACCTGATGGCCGTTCGACAGCGCGTGCGCAACGAGCGAATTCTCGGGTTGCAGGTCGAGGATGTAGAACTTGTTGATGCACGGCGGCACGATCAGCAGCGGCCGCTCGAACACCTTGTCCGTCTTCGGCGTGTACTGGATCAGCTGGATCAGGTCGTTCTCGTACACGACCGCGCCCGCGGTACACCCGAGGTTCTTGCCGACCACGAACTGCGATTCGTCGGTCTGCGAAATCTTGCCGCGCTGCAGGTCGCCGAGCAGGTTCATCATCCCCTGCCGCAGGCTTTCGCCCTGCGTCTCGATGATCGATTTCTGTGCATCGGGATTGAGTGCGAGGAAGTTGCTCGGCGCGGCAGCGGCCGTCCATTGCTGGACCGTGAAACGAATGCGCTCGCGCGTCTTCGGATCGGTCTGCAGCGCGTCGGCCAGCTCCTGCAGATAACGCGCGTTGAGCAGATACCACGCAGCCGCGAACGCATGCGCGGGCGACGCCTTCCATGCGTCGCCGCTGAAGCGGCGGTCTTTCAACTCCGGCGACTCGAGCTTCGCGGCGGCCGCCTGCTGCATCAGCGTCATGCAATCGCGCGCGTAGTCGGCCTGCAATGCCTGGAGCCGTTCGGGCGGAATCGCGGCGACCGGCAGCTTCAGCCCCGCGAACGGCGACGCCATCGCGCCGAAGTCGGGCATCGACGGCAGCTGGAACGGAAACGATGTCGGGAACTGGAATGTCGCGAACGGATTGACGGTGGCCGAGGCCGTCGCGGCACGCGCCGGATCGGCAAAACCGCGCCACGCGTTCAACCACGACTCGAACATCTGCTGCATCGGCTGGGCTGCCGGATCAAAACCGGTGCTGCCTGCGGAAGTGCCCGCATGCGCGGACGTCGACGAATTTTTCGATGCTGTCATTACCTGCCTTACCGGTGATTCGTGAGCGTCAATCGTGAAATCCTGCTCGCGCGCGGCGTGCCGGCTGCGAGCCGGGCCGTCATGCTCTGGAGAGGCGTTTCCAGATTCTGCCGCAGTGCGGTATTTTTATCATTATCGTTTTCCCCATGTGAAGCGCCCGATCAAACTACTGAACATTTCACGGAGATAATCCGCGCACGACAGACGGGACAAGGGTTCCGGCGAAACATAAAACATTTTGCTTGACTTGACTCCGGGATTTTTCATTCAGTCACGCATGCAGTGCCGCATTGCCGCCTCAATATCGAGATAACCCGATTTCGCGACGCAACAAAACCCGCGCATGCGCATGCGATCAATCGGCCAGCCAGATTGCCGCGGCCATGCGCCCCGTCACACGGTCGCGTCGGTACGAATAGAAGCGCGCGGGTTCGGCGACCGTGCAGGCCGTCCCGCCGCTCACGTGCGCCACGCCCGCGCGCGCGAGTCGCAGGCGCGCGAGCGCGTAAAGATCGGCAAGAAACTTGCCGGGCGCGCCGTCGATGGCAACGAACGCATGACGGGTTTCATCATGCTCCGACTGCGCAGCCGTGTCGAGAAACGCGTCGCGCACCTCGGCGCCGACCTCGAACGCCCGCGGGCCGATCGCCGGGCCGAGATACGCATGCAGCGTGTCCGTCGCGCCGCCCGCGAGCGCCGCGACGCGTGCCGCCGTCTGCTCGACGATGCCGGCCGCGAGCCCGCGCCAGCCCGCATGCGCGGCGCCGACCGCGCGGCCCTGCGCGTCGCACAGCAGCACGGGCAGGCAATCGGCCACCATCACCACGCAGACGGCGCCCGCCTGGTTCGTGACGCTCGCGTCGGCCTGCACCGGCGCCGTGGCCGCAGGCGCCGCGGCGATCACCTCGTCCGCCTGCACGATCCGCGCACCGTGAACCTGCTCGAGCCATGCGGCGCTCGACTGCCCGGCGAGGGCGAGCACGCGTGCGCGATTGACGGCGACATGGTCGGGATCGTCACCGGTATGCAGGCCGAGATTCATCCCGCCCGGCAGCGCCACACCGTCCTGCCAGCGCCCGTACGGGCCCTCGCTCACACCACCGTCGCGCGTCGTGATCAGCGCGCGCACGCGCGGCGACACCTGCCAGTCGGGCTGCACGCAGTCCTGCCACGTCAACGGCGCCAGGTTCGTCATCGGCACTCACTCCTCCTCGTCGTCCAGGTACGGCTCGTCGTCGTGATACTCGCCGCCGAAGTCGTCATCGTCGTAGACACCGTCGTCGTCGTCGAATTCCTCGTCGCCCTGCCCGAAGCCCAGCGCGGCGACCAGCGTGTTCATGTCGTCCGGCAGCGGGCAGCGCCACTGCATCGCCTTGCCCGTGACCGGATGCACGAGGCCGAGCCGCCACGCATGCAGCGCCTGTCGTGCGAACCCGTCCGGCAGCGGCGTGACCGAGCGCTTGCCGCGCGCCCGCCCGTAGACCGGATCGCCGAGCAGCGGATGCCCGGCGTGCGCGCAGTGCACGCGGATCTGGTGCGTGCGGCCGGTTTCGAGATCGCACTGAATCGCCGAAACCGGCTGACGTTGCCACAGGCATGTGTCAACCGTGCGGAAATGCGTGCGCGCGGGCTTGCCAGACGCGCCGGTGACGACGGCCATGCGCGTACGCTCGCGCGGATCGCGGCCGATCGGCGCGTCGATCGTGCCCTCCTCGGGCATCGTGCCCCACACGAGCGCGAAATAGCGGCGCTTCACCGTGCGGGCCTGCAGTTGGCGCACGAGGTCGGTCTGCGCCGCCAGCGTGCGCGCCACGACCATCAACCCGGAGGTTTCCTTGTCGAGCCGATGGACGATCCCCGCGCGCGGCAGGCCGGCCGCCGCGTCGCCGTAGCGATGCAGCAGACCGTTGAGGATCGTGCCGCTCCAGTTGCCGGCGGCCGGATGCACGACGAGGCCGGCCGGCTTGTTGATGACGACGAGCGCGTCGTCCTCGTAGATCACGTCGAGCGGCACGGGCTCCGGCGTGAACGCGAGCTGCTCGGGCAACAGATCGGGCACGAGCGCGATCTTCGCGCCGAGCGGCACCGGCTGACGGATCTTCGCCGGCGCGCCGTCGACGAGCACACGCTGCGCGTCGATCCAGCTCTGCAGGCGGCTGCGCGAGAATTCGGGGAACAGTTGGGCAAGCGCCTTGTCGAGGCGTTCACCCGCGAGCGACAGCGGCACTTCGACGACGCGCGGCGCCTCGTCGACCGCCGCGGACGGCACGACGGGCGGCTGCATCGCGTCGCCGGCCAGATCGTCATCGAGGGAATCCCCCGACGCAGCGTCGGCGGGCCGATCGCTTGGGCTATAATCTTCGCGATTTGGTGTGCCCGGCTGGGCATTCTGCGAACTTGAACGGGTCATTTAGACTGGGTCACCGAGACTTGAAGCTAGGACATGCGAGCATGATGAATTCGACCAAACGCACGGCCAGAACCGTCGCCGCCCGGGCTGCGGCGGTAGCGGCCGCGGCCCTCATCGCCGGCTGCCACGGCTTGCCGCAGAAGCAGGACGAGACGGCTACCTGGTCGAACAACAAATTATACTCAGAGGCCCAGGACGCACTGTCCGGCGGCGACTGGGGCAAGTGCGCGAAATATTTCGAATCGCTGCAAGGCCGCGATCCGTTCGGCCATTTCGCGCAGCAAGCGCAGATCAACGTTGCATACTGCAACTGGAAGGATAACGAAGCAGCAGCGGCCGACCAGGCCGTCGATCGCTTCATCCAGCTCCACCCCGATCATCCGGACATCCCGTACGCGTACTACCTGAAGGGGATGATCCACTTCAACGACGATCTCGGCCTGTTCGGGCGCTTCTCCGGCCAGGACATGAGCGAGCGCGATCCGCAGGCGCTGCGCGAATCGTACGATGCGTTCAAGGTCGTGGTCGATCGCTTCCCGAAGAGCAAGTACGCGCCCGATGCGGCCGCGCGGATGCGCTACATCGTCAACGCGCTCGCGTCGCACGAAGTGCACGCGGCCGACTACTACTACCGTCGCGGCGCGTATGTCGCGGCCATCAACCGCGCGCAGCTCGCGATCAAGGACTACAAGGGCGCGCCGGCGATCGAGGATGCGCTGCACATCATGATCCTGTCGTACGGCAAGCTGAACCAGCCGGAACTCGCCGAGGACACCAAGCGCGTGCTTGCCGGCACGTTCCCCGACAGTCCGTACGTGACGGGCCATTCGCGCCCCGGTGCGAAAAAGTCATGGTGGCAGTTCTGAAGCACGGCGCGATGTAACATCCGTGCGCACACAAAAAACCCGGCCATCGAGCCGGGTTTTTTATTGGCGCCGCATGCAAGCGGCACCGGGACGATCAAGCGACAAGCGCCGCGCGTGCAATCAAGCGTGCTTGCCCGAGCGATGCTCGTCGAAGAAGTCCTGCACCACCGCGATCTCGCGCGTGCGCTTGAACGGCGGCAGGCTTTGCCAGATCCGGCGCCCGTACGGCTTGTCGACGAGCCGCGTGTCGCAGATCATCAGCACGCCGCGATCCGTCTCCGCACGAATCAGCCGGCCCGCGCCCTGCTTCAGCGTGATCACGGCCTGCGGCAGCTGATGCACCGCGAACGGGCTCAGCCCCTTCTTCGTCAATGCATCGAGCCGCGCGGCCAGCACCGGATCGTCCGGCGGCGCGAACGGCAGCTTGTCGATCACGACCAGCGACAACGCATCGCCGCGCACGTCGACGCCTTCCCAGAAGCTCTGGCTACCGACCAGGATCGCATTGCCGTACGCGCGGAAGCGGTCGAGCAGCTCGGTGCGGCTTGCGTCGCCCTGCACGAGCAGCGGCGTGTTCCAGCCGCGCGATTCGATCACGTCGCGCAACTTCGACGCGATCCGGTCGACCGCACGCAGCGTCGTGCACAGCATGAACACGCCGCCGCCGGATGCCTCGATCGCCGGCAGCGCGGCATCGAACACGGCGTCGGTAAACGCCGGCGAAGACGGCTGCGGCAGGTTGCGCGGCACGTACAGCAGCCCCTGGGACTGGTAATCGAACGGGCTGGCGAGCGTCATCGAACGACGCGAGCTGAGGCCCATCTGCGCCGCGTAGTGCGTGAAATCGCCGCGCACCGACAACGTCGCCGACGTGAATACCCATGCACGCGGCACGCCCGCACGCTGCTTCGCGAAGATCGGCGCGACCGACAGCGGCGTTTCGTGCAGCTGGACGGTATGCGCGAACACCTCGACCCAGCGCACCTTCTCGTTCGGATCGCCGTCGGCGGCCGCCTTGTCGCCGGCCGCTGCCGCGTCGGCTTGCGCGGCCGCTTCCGCCGCGCCGGGCGCGACCCAGCCGGCCAGCAGGTCCTGCAGCTCGCGCGCGCGCCGCAGGCACGCGCCGAGCGATTCCGCGCGCTCGGCCTGGCTCGCGAGCGCCGACGCAAGCGCATCGAGCGCCACGTCGAGCGCGTCGAGCGCACCGAACATCGGGTGATCGTCGCCGAGCTGCGCAAGCGACATACGCACGATCTGGCCGTCCGCGAACGCGAGGCGCAGGTCGCGCGCCGCACGCTCGAGATCGCCGCCGAGCTTCACCCACTCGACCGCGTCGCGCGCATGGCTCAGGCCTTCGGCGACCGTGTCGCGCGCGAGCTCGAGGATCTGCGTGGTCGACAGCGTCTCGCCGAAGAACAGCGTCGCCGTCTCCGGCAGCTGATGCGCTTCGTCGAAGATGATCGTGTTCGCATTCGGCAGCAGCTCGGCCATCCCCGTGTCGCGCAGCATGATGTCCGCGAAGAACAGGTGATGGTTGACGACGACGATGTCGGCCTGCTGCGCCTCGCGCCGCGCCTGCATCACGAAGCATTCCTTGTAGTGCGGGCATTCCTGGCCGAGGCAGTTGTCGCGCGTCGACGTGACCATCGACCACACGGGCGCATTTTCCGGCACGCTCGCGAGTTCGGCCTTGTCGCCGCTCTTCGTGATCTTCGCGAAGCGGACGATTTCCTGCAGATAGGCCGTGTCCTGCCGCGACGGCAGCCGGCCGTTGTCGGCCGTGCGTTGCAGGTAGTAGTGGCACAGGTAGTTGGCGCGGCCCTTGAGCATCGCGACCGACACCGGCACCGCGAGCGCATTGCGCACGGTCGGGATGTCACGCTGGAACAGCTGGTCCTGCAGGTGCTTCGTGCCGGTCGACACGATCACCTTGCCGCCCCACAGCATCGCGGGCACCAGATACGCGTAGGTCTTGCCGGTACCCGTGCCGGCCTCGACGATCAGCGTGTTGTCGCCTGCGTCGCTGTCGGATTCGGTTGCCGCGGCATCGTCCGCGGCCGCCCCGGCCGTCTTGTCGGCGTCGCCCAAGCGGCGTGCCGGCCGCTTGCGGGTTTCGAAGATCTCGGGCTCGGGCATCCGGCGCGCGGATGCCTCCATCGCGGACGCGACCGCGCGCGCCATCTCGATCTGCGACGTACGCGGCCGGTACCCATCGAGCGCGCGCGCCAGCAACCCGCCTTCGCCAAAGATCGTGTCGAGCTCGTCGACGCGCTTGCGACTCAGCTCGAAGGTGCCTTCGGGCGCACGAACGCGCCCGGCGGACGTCGTGTCACGCCGGGCATCGGGGGTGGCTTCAAGCGGTGAATTCAAGGCAAGCGTTCCTGTGTCCAGCGCCCGGGCGGCGCCGGCGCTTGCCAGGCCGCGCTCAGGCGCGCTTATCCGGTTCGAGCTGCGATTGCAGCAAAATGATTTTGTCCTTGGCCGCCAGCTTTTCCTTCTTCAGCCGGTGCAGCGTGATGTCGTCGATGTCGGAGTGTCCTTCCTTCAGCTCGATCTCCCGAGCGAGCTGCTGGTGCTGCTCCTGCAATGCAGCCAAACGGTTGTGCAATTCCTGCTGCTGTTCCGTGTGACGGTTTTGCATAGTTGCCTCCTCATCGAAGCAGCGCGACGACTGGCGTGCCGACGCGCCCGAGACTGATCCCGATCAATTCAACACGTTACTGCCCCTGCTGTTGCTGCTGCTTGGCCTTCTCGGCCGCTTCCTGCTGACGCCGCTCGACATCGGCCTTGTGCTGCGCGGCTTCCTTCTGCTTCTGCTCGTAGCGCGTGGCGTTGTCCGCCCGCTCCTGCGCCTTCTGCGCCGCCTGCTGATGCGCCTGGTCGAGCTTGCGCTGGAAATCCGCCTGCTTCTGGTCGTATGCCTGCTTGCTCGCCGCGCGTTGTGGCCCTTCCGCGCCGCGCTGCGCCTGCTTCAGTGCATTCTGCTCCTGCTTGTCGCGGAATGCAGCCGCGTTCGCCGCGTCGTTCGCTGCCCGCTGCGGCGCTTCCGCCTCGTTCCGGGCCTGCTTCAACGCCTGCTGCTGGTCGCGCTGCTGCGCACGCACCGCGCGCTGCTCGTCGTTCAGCGCGAGCTGCTCCTGGCGAATGCTCGCCCGCTCCTCGCGCATCTGGTCGCGCGCCTTGCCGAGACAGTGGTTGACGAAGAACTTGCTGTAACAGTCGTGCTCCGCCACCGCATAACGATAATCGTTTTCCGCGGAGCGTTGATTGAGCACTTTTTGACGGGCGTCGAAATCCGGGGCGGTGGAGGCTGCAACGGGCGCGGACACGACGGTGTCCGGCGCGCTGGCGCCAGTGGCCTGCGCAAATGCACCGGAAGGCCCGGCAGACAAAGCCGCGGCGAGCGCTGCGCCGAGCGCGACGAGAGAAATGCGGGAAGTTGGCAACGTCGTAGGAAAGCTGCGGGACATGTGTCAAATTCTATCACCCCCGGCTGGACGCTCCGCCATTTATGGCAAAATGCCCCGCTTCATTCACCCGCGGCCTCTGGCCCGTCGGGCAGCCCGCCGCTTCGGGGCTGCCGGCCCGCGCCGCGATTTCAGCAGGCAGACAGACCATCCACGACATGACGGAAACCGTAGCACTCAAGATCGTACAGCGCATCGCCACCGAACTGTCCGTCCAGCCGCGCCAGGTCGCGGCGGCCGTGCAACTCCTCGACGAAGGCTCGACCGTTCCGTTCATTGCCCGGTACCGCAAGGAAGTGACCGGCAATCTGGACGACACGCAGCTGCGCAACCTCGAGGAACGCCTCCTGTATCTGCGCGAACTCGAGGATCGCCGCGCCGCGATCCTGTCGAGCATCGACGAACAGGGCAAGCTGACCGACGAACTGCGTGCCGCGATCGACGCGGCCGACAGCAAACAGGTGCTCGAAGACCTTTATCTGCCGTACAAGCCGAAGCGCCGCACGCGTGCACAGATCGCCCGCGAAGCCGGCCTCGAGCCGCTCGCGCAGGCGCTGCTCGCGAACCCGCTGCTCGACCCGCAGGCCGAGGCCGCCGCCTATGTCGACGCCGACAAGGGCGTCGCCGACGTGAAGGCTGCGCTCGACGGCACGCGCGACATCCTGTCCGAACAGTTCGGCGAGACGGCGGAACTGCTCGGCAAGCTGCGCGACTACCTGCACAACCAGGGCGTCGTGTCGTCGGCCGTCGTCGAGGGCAAGGAAAACGAGGAAGGCGAGAAATTCCGCGACTATTACGACTACGCGGAAACGATCAAGACCGTGCCGTCGCACCGTGCGCTCGCGCTGTTCCGCGGCCGCAACGCGGGCGTGCTGACGATCAAGCTCGGCCTCGGCGAAGAGCTTGACGCGCAGGTGCCACATCCCGGCGAGGCGATGATCGCGCGCCATTTCGGCATCGCGAACCAGAATCGCCCGGCCGACAAATGGCTGTCCGACGTCTGCCGCTGGTGCTGGCGCGTGAAGGTGCAGCCGCATATCGAGAACGAACTGCTCACGCAGCTGCGCGAAACGGCCGAAACCGAAGCGATCCGCGTGTTCGCGCGCAACCTGAACGACCTGCTGCTGGCCGCGCCGGCCGGCCCGAAGGCCGTGATCGGCCTCGACCCCGGCCTGCGTACGGGCGTGAAGGTCGCGGTCGTCGACCGCACCGGCAAGGTGCTCGCGACCGACACGATCTACCCGCACGAGCCGCGCCGCGACTGGGACGGCTCGATCGCGAAACTCGCGCGCATCGCCGCGCAGACGCAGGCCGAGCTGATCAGCATCGGCAACGGCACCGCATCGCGCGAGACCGACAAGCTCGCGAGCGAACTGATCGCGAAACACCCGGAGTTGCGGCTGCAGAAGATCGTCGTGTCGGAAGCCGGCGCATCGGTCTACTCGGCGTCCGAGCTCGCCGCGAAGGAATTCCCGGAGCTCGACGTGTCGCTGCGCGGCGCCGTGTCGATCGCCCGCCGCCTGCAGGACCCGCTCGCCGAGCTCGTGAAGATCGAGCCGAAGGCGATCGGCGTCGGCCAGTACCAGCACGACGTGAACCAGCGCGAACTGGCCCGGTCGCTGGACGCGGTCGTCGAGGATTGCGTGAACGCGGTCGGCGTCGACGCGAACACCGCGTCGGCCCCGCTGCTCGCCCGCGTGTCGGGCCTGAACGCGACGCTCGCGCGCAACATCGTCGACTATCGCGATGCAAACGGCCCGTTCCCGTCGCGCGAGCACCTGCGCAAGGTGCCGCGCCTCGGCGACAAGACTTTCGAGCAGGCCGCCGGCTTCCTGCGCATCAACGGCGGCGAGAACCCGCTCGACCGCTCGTCGGTGCACCCGGAAGCGTATCCGGTCGTCGAGCGGATGCTCGCGAAGATCAACAAGCGCATCGACGACGTGCTCGGCAACCGCGAAGCGCTGTCGGGCCTGTCGCCGACGGAATTTGTTGACGAACGTTTCGGCCTGCCGACCGTGCGCGACATCCTGGCCGAACTGGAAAAACCGGGGCGCGATCCGCGTCCGGAATTCAAGACGGCCACGTTCCGCGAAGGCGTCGAGAAGGTCTCGGATCTCGTGCCGGGCATGACGCTCGAAGGCGTCGTGACGAACGTCGCGGCGTTCGGCGCGTTCGTGGATATCGGCGTGCACCAGGACGGCCTCGTCCACGTGTCGGCGATGTCGACGAAGTTCATCAAGGACCCGCACGAAGTCGTGAAGGCCGGCCAGGTCGTCAAGGTGAAGGTGATCGACGTCGACGTGAAGCGCCAGCGCATCGCGCTGACGATGCGCCTCGACGACGACGCGGCAGCGCCCGGCATGACGTCGCGCGGCGGCCAGGATCGCGGCAATGCGGGGCGCGGCGCCGCCCGCCCGCAGCGTTCGCGCGAACCGGAGCCGGCCGGCGCGATGGCCGCGGCATTCGCGAAGCTGAAGCGCTGAGCACGCGAACAGCCGTCGACGTACGAAAAAGCCCGCCGAAAGGCGGGCTTTTTCATTATCTGGACAAACACGGCGCGCGCCGCGCTCCATCAGATCTCGATCTTCGTCCCGAGCTCGACGACGCGGTTCGCCGGAATCGCGAAGAAATCGGTCGGCTTCGCGGCATTCTGGTGCATCCACGCAAATACGCGCTCGCGCCAGATCGACATCCCCGGCAGATGCGTCGGCACGACCGTTTCGCGCGCGAGGAAGAACGACGTGTCCATCAGCTCGAACGTCATGTCGTGCGTCCGGCCGAATTCCTCGAGCACGGCCTTCACGTCCGGCGTCTCGTTGAAGCCGTACTCGGCCTTGACGATGTACAGCCCACCGCCCGCGTCGCGCGCGCTCTGGCGCTTGTCGTCGCGCACGTACGGAATGTCGCGCGTGACGAACGTCAGGAAAATGGTCCGCTCGTGCAGGACCTTGTTGTGCTTCAGGTTGTGCAGCAGGCTGACGGGCACCAACTTGTCGTTGCCGGTCAGGTAGATCGCGGTACCGGACACCCGGTGCGGCGGATGCGCGAGCAGCCCCTGCAGGAACGGCTCCAGCGGAATACCGTCGGCCGCCGTGCGCTCCTTGACGATGTGACGCCCCTTGTACCAGGTCATCAGCAGGAAGAACAGCAGCGCGCCGATGCCGAGTGGCAGCCAGCCGCCCTGCGCGACCTTCAGCAGGTTTGCGCCGAAAAAGCCGAGGTCGATCGCAAGGAACACCGCGATGATCGCGCCGACCAGCAGCCGGTTCCAGTTCCACACCTTCACCATCACGACGCACGCGAGCACGGTCGTGATCACCATCGTCGCCGTCACCGCGATGCCGTACGCAGCCGCGAGGTTGTCCGAGCTCTTGAAACCGACGACGATACAGAGGATCACGGCCAGCAGCAGCCAGTTCACGACCGGCACGTAGATCTGGCCGATCGCGAGCTCGGACGTATGCAGCACCTTCATGCGCGGCACGTAGCCGAGCTGGATCGCCTGCGACGTCAGCGAGTACGCGCCGGAAATCACCGCTTGCGACGCGATCACGGTCGCGACCGTCGACAGCACGACAAGCGGCAGCAGCCCCCATTCGGGTGCCAGCAGGAAGAACGGGTTTTCGATCGCTTTCGGATTCTGGATCAGCAGCGCGCCCTGACCGAAGTAGTTCAGCACGAGCGACGGCATCACGAGCCCGTACGCGGCGTACCGGATCGGCTTGGCACCGAAGTGGCCCATGTCCGCATAGAGCGCTTCCGCGCCGGTCAGCACCAGCACGACCGAGCCCAGCACGACGTAGGCCTGCAGCAGGTGGTCGGCCATGAACGACGCCGCGTAATACGGATTGATTGCCGCGATGATGCCCGGCACGCGAACGATGTGGTACACACCGAGCGCCGCGATCACGACGAACCACAGCACCATGATCGGGCCGAACAGCTTGCCGACCAGCGCGGTACCGTGCCGCTGGATCCAGAACAGCGCGATCAGGATCACGATGGTGATCGGCAGCACGAGATGGGAGAGGTGCGGCGTCGCGATCTCGAGACCTTCGACGGCCGACATCACGGAAATCGCCGGCGTGATCACCGCGTCCCCGTAGAACATGCACGCGCCGAATATCCCGAGCGCCATCAGCGCGCCCGCGACACGGGTTTTCGAGTCGAGCGGCCGCAGCGACAGCGCCATCAGCGCGAGCACGCCGCCTTCGCCGTTGTTGTCCGCCCGCATCACGAACAGCAGGTACTTGACGCCGACCACCAGCAAGATGGCCCAGAACAGCAGCGAGATCACGCCGAGAATCGACCCCTCGGTCAGCGGAATGCCGTGCGCGGGGCTGAACGCTTCCTTGAGCGAATACAGCGGGCTGGTGCCGATGTCGCCGAACACGACGCCGATGGCTGCTATCGCTAGCGCCCGCATCGAGTGTTGTTGCGTCGAATGCGGCGAGTGTGCGGCGTCGGTCGCGTGAGTCGTGTCGTTCATATGAAGCGTAATAATCGGGTCCGGGTCGGACAAAACGAGCGCTATTCTACTCGCGCCCCCGTGAAACGCCGCCCTGCCGTGTTGCCGTGGAACCACGTGATCCACGCTGCGCATGCAATCCGGCGCGACCTGTGGCAGGGCTGCCATCATAGCCGGGGCCGCGCCGCCTGCCTATCGGGTCCGCAAGGCGCCCCGCGTGACGCCACCCGCGCGCCAATGAAAAACGGCGCCGCAAGCGGCGCCGTACAAGGCTTTCCTTCGATCGGCCGGCCGCTTACGCGCCCGAACCGTCGCGCTGTGCGCGACCGCGCTTGATCCACGCCTCGAGGTTGTGCGGACGGACCGTGTCCCACTCCTCGAACGGCTGATGAATCCACGGATTCGTCGGCAGGAACTGCGTGTGATAGTCCGGCTTGACCTTCGAGCAACCCTTGTACCAGAGCACGGCCGAACGTACGGCCGTGACCGCCGGATAGCGCTCCTTCAGATGCTCCTGCACGCGGGCGAGCGTGACGCCGGAATCGACGAGATCGTCGACCAGCAGCACGTTGCCCGCGAGATGGCCGCGCGTCATCGTGATGTACTGCGCGATGTCGAGCTCGCCCTGCTCGGTGCCGGCCGCTTCCCGGTACGAGCTCGTCGCGAGGATCGCGAGCGGCACGTCATAGATGCGCGACAGCTGGTCGCCGACGCGCAGGCCGCCGCGCGCGAGGCACAGGATCTGGTCGAACTTCCAGCCGGAGGCGTGCACCTGGAGCGCGAGCAGCTCGATCAGACGGTGATACTCGTCCCAGCCTACCCACAGGTTCTTGTCGTCGTTGCGCGGATCGGTCATCAAGTCTGCCGCCGTCATCGTGATTTGCTGCGTCATCTCGGAATTACACCTTGAACGGATGGCGGAGCAGGATCGTTTCGTCGCGGTCCGGGCCCGTCGACACCATGTCGACCGGCACGCCAGCCACTTCCTGGACGCGTGCGAGATAGGCCTGCGCGTTCGCCGGCAGTGCGTCCCACGTGTTGATCCCGACCGTGCTTTCCTTCCAGCCGGCGAACGTCTCGTACACCGGTTCGCAACGCGCGACATCGACCGCGCCACGCGGCAGGATGTCCACGTCCTTGCCGTCGACCTTGTAGCCGACGCACAGCTTGACTTCGTCGAGGCCGTCGAGCACGTCGAGCTTCGTCATGCACAGGCCCGACACGCCGTTGATCTGGATCGAGCGGCGCAGCGCAGCCGCATCGAGCCAGCCGGTGCGGCGCGGACGGCCGGTGACCGAGCCGAATTCCTTGCCGACGTTCGCGAGCGTGACGCCGATCTGGTCCTGGCGCTGCGGGTTGTCCGCATCGTACAGCTCGCTCGGGAACGGGCCCGAGCCGACGCGCGTGCAATACGCCTTCGTGATGCCGAGGATGTAGTTGAGCTTCTGCGGACCGACGCCCGCGCCGGCCGACGCCGCACCGGCGACGCAGTTGCTCGACGTGACGAACGGATAGGTGCCGTGGTCGATGTCGAGCAGCGTGCCTTGTGCACCTTCGAACAGCAGGTTCTGGCCCGCATTGTTCGCGTCGTACAGGCGGCGCGACACGTCGGCCACCATCGGCTTCAGGCGGTCGGCATAGCCGAGCATCGTGTCGAGCGTGGCCTGGAAGTCGACGGCCGCGCCGCCCAGATACTGGGTCAGCACGAAGTTGTGGTAATCGAGATTTTCGCGCAGGCGGTCGGCGAAGGTCTTCGCGTCGAACAGGTCCTGCACGCGCAGCGCGCGGCGGCCGACCTTGTCTTCGTACGCGGGGCCGATGCCGCGGCCCGTCGTGCCGATCTTGCCCGCGCCCTTGCGCGCTTCGCGCGCCTGGTCGATCGCGATGTGGTACGGCAGGATCAGCGTCGTAGCTTCGGAGATGAACAGACGGTCGCGCACGTTCACGCCGGCTTCTTCGAGCTCGCCGATTTCCTTGAACAGTGCTTCGGGGGACAGAACGACGCCGTTGCCGATGTAGCAGGCGACGCCTTCACGCATGATGCCCGACGGAATGAGGCGCAAGATCGTTTTCTTGCCGCCGATGATGAGGGTGTGGCCGGCGTTGTGACCGCCCTGGAAACGCACGACGCCCTGAGCGTGGTCCGTCAGCCAGTCGACGATCTTGCCCTTGCCTTCATCACCCCATTGCGTTCCCACGACGACGACATTGCGCCCGGGAGTCACGTTCACTGCGCTGGCAGACATGTTGATTCGTTAGCTGGTTAAAAACGTATTCTACCTATGTTCGCGGGCGATTCCGAATTTTTCCGTTTCGCTTCAACGATATGCACGCCGAAGCACGGCCCGCGAACGCCTCTTTACCGGGGTTCGACCACCCATGCGCCGTTGCGCTCGACGAGCGAACGATCGCATGCGAATTCGTCGAGTACGTGGTCGTGGCCCGGCAGTGCCTGGATCACGACCTCGCCCGCATCGCGCAGCGCCGCGACCGCCGCGCCCAGCGCGTCGTCCTGCGCCCACGGCGCGAGGATCGCGGTGCCGCGCGCCTCGACTGGCGAAATCCGCGCGAGCTCGCGCAGATCGAGCGAGAAGCCGGTTGCCGGACGGGAGCGGCCATAGGCCTGCCCCACGTGGTCGTAACGACCGCCGCGCGCGATCGCGTTCGGCACGCCGTCGATGTAGGCGCTGAACATCGCGCCGCTGTGATACGCGTAGCCGCGCAGGTCGGCGAGATCGATCGCGACTTCGACGCCCTTCGCCTGCGACGCAAGCTGCGCGAGGTCGTCGAGCGCCCGCGTGATTTCCGGCAGCACCGGCAGGCGCGTGCGCGCCTCGGCGAGCACGCTCGCGTCGCCGTAGAGGTTCGGCAGCGCGCGCAGCGCGGCACGCGTATCGGCGCCGAGATCGTCGGTGAGTTCGTTCAGCAGCGGCACGTCCTTGCCCGACAGCGCGTCGTACAGCGACTCGCCGCGCTCGGCGGCCTGCGCGTCGCGCGCCAGCAGCGCCGCGAGCACGCCCGCGTGACCGAGGTCGAGGCGGATGCGCGACAGGCCCGCGAGGTGCAGCGCGTCGAGCATCAGTTGCTGGATCTCGAGATCGGCTTCCAGCCCCGCATGCCCGTAGATTTCGGCGCCGATCTGGATCTGCTCGCGCGTCGCGTGCAGGCCGCGCGGACGCGTATGCATCACATGGCCCGCGTAGCAGAGGCGCGTCACGCCCTGACGGTTCAACAGGTGCGCGTCGATCCGCGCGACCTGCGGCGTGATGTCCGCGCGCAGGCCGAGCGTGCGACCCGACAACTGGTCGACCAGCTTGAAGGTGCGCAGGCGCAGATCGGCGCCGCCGCTCGTCAGCAGCGATTCGAGATACTCGAGCAGCGGCGGCATCACCATTTCGTAGCCGTACGAACGGAAGCGGTCGAGCAGCCTGCGGCGCAGCTCCTCGATCTTGCGCGCTTCCGACGGCAGCACGTCGGCGATATTCTCGGGAAGTAACCAGGTCGACATCGGTACGGTCCTACGACGGGAAACGGCGCGCGACACGCGCGCCGCGAGTTGAATCGGAACTTCGAAATCGGGCGGAACGAACGGCGGATGCGCCGTCCGGATCGGGGCTCCGTCAGGTCGCGAGCAGCAGCAGCACGAGCCCGAGCACCATCACGATCAGCCCGCCGATCCGGATATGATGCGGCGGCCGCTCGGCTATTCTACGAAACGTGTCGCGCCAGGCGACGGGAAACACGAAGGGGAACGCCCCCTCGATGATCAGCATCAGCGCTACTGCGAGCAACAACGAGCCAGCCAGGTCCATGCGAGCGACGGCGCCGCTCGACGCGGCGCCCCAAGGTCAATGTTTGCGGGGAGCAGGCGCCGCCGGTGCGGCACCGCCCGTCGGGCTGCGCATGAAGCGGAAGAACTCGCTGTCGGGATCGACGACGATGATGTCGTTGCGCTTGAACGTATTCCGGTAGGCCTGCAGGCTCGCGTAGAACTGATAGAACTGCGGATCGCGGCCGAACGCATCGGCGGCGATCGTCGCGGCCTTCGCATCGCCCTCGCCCTTGATCGTCTGCGCGGACTTGTACGCGTTCGCGAGCACGGCCTGCTGCTCGCGTTCGGCGTCGGCCTTGATCTGCTCGACGTCGGCCGCGCCTTGCGCACGCACCTGGGCCGCCTGGTCGCGCAACGCGCCGATCATCCGTTGATAGACGGCGTCCGTCTGCGCGGCCGGCAGGTCGACACGCGTCAGCTGGACGTCGACGACGTCGACGCCGAAACCGGACGCTTGCGCCTTCGCCGCATCGCGCGCCGCATCGGCGATCGCACGCTGACCGCCGAGGGCATCGTCGAGCGCGCGCTTGCCGAATGCGTCGCCGAGCGCGCTCTTCAGCGCGCCCGACAGCCGTTCGACCGCCGCGGCCGGATCGCCGCCCGTCGCCGTGAAATATTTCATCGGATCGCTGATCCGGTACTTCACCGCATACGCGACGAGCAGGTCATGCTTGTCTTCGGTTGCCAGCTGCAGCGGATCGGCCGACTCGAGCGACTGCAGGCGCGTGTCGATCAGCGTGGCCGTCTGCAGCGGCGGCGGCAGCTTGAAGTGGACGCCGGGGCCCGCGAGCTCCGGCTGCGTACCGTCGCGCCCCGACAGCACGGCCGCATGGCGCGGATCGACGGTCAGGACCGTCGACGATGCCGCGAAGGCAACGATCACGATTGCGACGACGAGCGCAATGATTCGGTTCATGTTCTGCGCTCCCCGTTACTTCGTATCGTCTTCACGCGACCGGCTGCGAAACGCGTCGCGCGATCGCAGCACGTCGACACCCGACGCGGTGGCGGCCGGTGCGGCGCTCGCCGGCGCGGCAGCGGCTGCCGACGGCGTCGTTGCGGCCGGTGCCGACGCCGCATCGGGCACGGATGCGCCGGTCGACGCCGCGGCGTTTTGCCGCCCCTGCTCGACGAGCTTGTCGAGCGGCAGATACACGACGCTGTTGCCGCCCTTGTTGCCGACGAACACCTTCGTCGCGTTCGAATAGATTTCCTGCATCGTCTCGAGGTACATCCGCTCGCGGATGACCGCCGGCGCCTTCGAGTACTGCGCGTAGACCTGCTTGAAGCGGTCCGCGTCGCCTTCGGCTTCGGTGACCACACGATCGGCATACGCCTTCGCTTCGTCGACGAGCTTCGCCGCATCGCCCTGCGCCTTCGGCAGCAGATCGCTCGCATACGCCTGCGCGGCGCGCTTCGCGGCCTCGCGCTCGTCCCGCGCCTTCGCGACTTCGGCGTACGCGGCCTGGGTCTGCTCGGGCGCCGCGACGCTCTGCATCGTGACGGCCGTCACCTCGAGCCCCGACTGGTAGCGGTCGAGGTCGCGCTGGATCGCGGTGGAAAGCTGCTCGCGCAGCGCATCGCGATCCTGGTTCAGCATGTCGGCCGCGCTACGCGTGCCGACGATCGCGCGCACCGCGGCCTGCGCGGCCTGCGACACGCTGCGTTCGGGATCGACGCTGCGGAACAGGTAATCGGTGGCGGAACGAATCCGGTACTGGACGATGAAGCGCACGTCGACGATGTCGGCATCGCGCGTCAGCATCGCGGCTTCCTTCACGTTTGCAAGGCGCACGACGTTGTTGCGGCCGATCTCGATCGAGCGCACCTGCGACGTGTCGACGATCTCGTGCGACGCGAACGGATACGGCGCGCGCCAATGCACGCCCTGGCCGACCGTGCCCGACAGCTTGCCGAGCTGCAGCACGACGCCCGTCTGGCCTTCCTGCACGACGAACAGCCCGCTGCCCGCATACACCGCGACCAGTACGCCGATCACGATGCCGACGCCGACCCGTGCGGCCCGGCCGTTGTCGGGACGGAAGCCGTTGCCGCCCTTGCCGCCGAACAGGCCGCTCAGGCGCCGGTTGAAGTTGCGCCACATCTCGTCGAGATCGGGCGGACCATCGCCGTCGCCGCCTTGCGGACGCTTCGATTCGTTCGCGCGCGGGCGGGACCCGTCCTTGCCATTGCCTTCGCCGCGTCCCCAGCGGGGATCGTTGATCGACAGCAAGGCGCGCATCCGCCGCCAGGTACTCCGCTCGTTGTATTCGTTCACCAGAGTTTGTTCACCAGATTGGACGCCGGCGAACCGGCCGGGACCGGTTAGCGCCCGTGTTCGGAAATCGTGTGGTCTTCGTGCGGTTCAGCGGACGTGCCATCGAGCGCGTCGGGTAACGTCGCGCTGGAAAGGTGTTCCGCGGAGGCGATTTCGGCGATGGCGGCACGCAACGTATCAAGACCCTGACCGGTGCGTGCGCTCAAAAAGACGCGCGAAATATTACCATACTCGTCCCGCTCGACCGCGTCGCCGCGGGCCGCCAGCTCGGGCACGGCGTCGATCTTGTTGAACACCAGCACCTGTCGGATCGTGTCCGCGCCGATCTCGTGCAGCACGCCGTTGACCTGCTCGATCTGCTCGAGCCTGACCGCGCTCGACGCATCGACCACGTGCAGCAACAGATCCGCATGGATCGTTTCCTCGAGGGTCGCGCGGAACGCCGCGACGAGCTGGTGAGGCAGCTCGCGGATGAACCCGACCGTATCGGACACCACGATCTGACCGACCTCGTCGCCGAGATACACGCGCCGCGACGTCGTATCGAGCGTGGCGAACAGCTGGTCGGCCGCGTATGCCTGCGCTTTCGTCAGCGCATTGAACAACGTCGACTTGCCCGCGTTCGTATAGCCGACGAGCGACACCGACATCGTGCCGCTGCGCGCGCGCTGCCGGCGCTGCGTGCTGTGCTGGCGGCGCAGCCGATCGAGCCGCGACTTCAGCATCTTGATGCGTTCGCCGATCAGCCGACGGTCGGTTTCGAGCTGGGTTTCGCCGGGGCCGCGCAGGCCGATACCGCCCTTTTGCCGCTCGAGGTGGGTCCACGCGCGAATGAGCCGGGTCGACAGGTATTGAAGCTGTGCGAGCTCGACCTGCAGCTTGCCTTCGTGGCTGCGGGCACGCTGCGCGAAAATGTCGAGGATGAGGCTCGTGCGATCGACCACGCGCCTGTTAAGTGCCTGCTCCAGATTGCGTTGCTGGGCGGGCGCCAACGCGTGGTTGAAGATGACGATTTCGACGTTGTGCGCGTCGCAGGCAAGCCGCAATTCTTCGGCTTTGCCGCTGCCGATGAACATCTTGGCATCGGGACTGGCGCGACGACCGGTGAGGGTGACGGCGGGACGGGCCCCCGCGCTGGAGGCGAGAAGACTGAGTTCTTCGAGACTGGCTTCGAAATCGGTCTTGCCGAAATCGATGCCGACGAGCGCTGCGTTGATCAAATTATCGGGTGTCAAGATAAGGCGGCTGGCATCGGTCGCTCGCGGCGACCGGATGCCGGCCGCTGCGATAAGTTAGGACGAGGCTTCCGCGTCCGGGTGGAAATTCACCGGGCGCGCCGGCACGACCGTCGAGATGGCGTGCTTGTAAACCATCTGGGTCACCGTATTACGGAGCAACACGACGTACTGGTCGAACGATTCAATGTTCCCTTGAAGCTTGATGCCGTTGACGAGGTAAATCGAAACGGGAACGTGCTCTTTGCGCAGTGCGTTCAAAAACGGGTCTTGTAACAATTGCCCTTTGTTGCTCATGGCGTACTCCATCTTTTTTTGCAGGTTGATCTGGATTGGCGACGAAGAAAAAGAGATCCGGCGCCAATCGCTACACTATAGCTGATTTTGCCTGCCCCGC
The DNA here is from genome assembly GCF_016759955.1 of Burkholderia sp. KCJ3K979. Classification (NCBI taxonomy): domain Bacteria; kingdom Pseudomonadati; phylum Pseudomonadota; class Betaproteobacteria; order Burkholderiales; family Burkholderiaceae; genus Burkholderia; species Burkholderia sp. KCJ3K979. The sequence goes on along the minus strand of NZ_JACFYV010000055.1, from coordinate 14,976 downwards.
CCGGCCACTGGCCATGGGGCCGATGCCTTGCGGGGCGTGCTTCAGCCCTTGTCCGCGTACGGGTTGTTCGACGAACGGAACTCTATGCGCAATGGAGTCCCGGTCAGCGAGAAAGTTTCGCGGAATCGGTTTTCGAGGTAACGCTTGTAGGTTTCCGTCACCGCGTCGAGCGCGTTGCCGTGGATCACGATGATCGGCGGATTCTGGCCGCCCTGGTGCGCATAGCGCAGCTTCGGACGCACCGGGCCGCGACGGCGCGGCTGCTGGAACTCGACGGCCTCGATCAGCGCGCGCGTGAGCTTCGGCGTCGGCAGCTTCGCCATCGCGGCCGCGTACGCGTCGTCGACCGAGCGCATCAGCGCGCCGATGCCCGTCTTCTTCGCGGCCGAAATGAAGTGCGATTTCGCGAAGTCGAGGAATTTCAGCTTGCGGGTCAAATCCGCTTTCGCGCGGTCGCGCGCGTGGTCGTCCAGGCCGTCCCACTTGTTGACGCCGATCACGAGCGCGCGCCCCTGCTCGACGACGAAGCCGGCGATGTGTGCGTCCTGGTCGGAAATGTCCTGCTGCGCATCCAGCAGAAGAATGACGACGTTCGCGTCGGAGATCGACTGCAGCGTCTTCACGACCGAGAACTTCTCGATCGCCTCGAACACCTTGCCGCGGCGGCGCAGGCCGGCCGTGTCGATCAGCGTGTATTTCTTGCCGTTACGTTCGAAGTCGACGTAGATCGAATCGCGCGTCGTGCCCGGCATGTCGAACGCGATCACGCGGTCTTCGCCGATCAGCGCGTTGACGAGCGTCGACTTGCCGACGTTCGGCCGGCCGACGATCGCGATCTTGATGCCGCGCGACGGATCGTCCTCGTCCGCTTCCTCGGGCTGGCCCGCATACGCGACTTCCAGCGCCTCGTTGATCATGTCGGTCACGCCGTCGCCGTGCGCGGCCGAGATCGCGCGCGGATCGCCGAGCCCGAGCTCGTAGAAGTCCGTCGCGACCGCCGTGTACTTCATCCCTTCGGCCTTGTTGACGACCAGGAAGATCGGCCGGCCGGTCTTGCGCAGGTAGTCGGCGATCGACTTGTCCTGCGGCGCGAGCCCGTTACGGCCGTCGACGATGAACACGACGACGTCGGCTTCCTCGACGGCCTGCCGCGTCTGGCGCGCCATTTCGTGCAGGATGCCGTCCTTCGCGACGGGTTCGAAGCCGCCCGTATCGACGACCAGGTAAGGCCGTTCGCCGACGCGCCCTTCGCCGTAATGGCGATCGCGCGTCAGGCCGGGCAAGTCGGCGACCAGCGCATCGCGCGAGCGCGTGAGCCGGTTGAACAGCGTGGATTTCCCCACATTGGGGCGCCCAACGAGGGCAATGACCGGTTTCATCTGTGTTTTCTACGGTGAAGCGCAGCAGCGGGAGGCCCGCTGCTGCGGGCGGCTGCGCTGAATGAAAATATCACGAATTCGCGCCGCGCCGGATGCGCGCGCCGGGCACGCGTTGCGCGCCGTCGTCTTTCGTCTCGAACTGCCTTTCAAATACCGAGCGGCCGGGAACGCCGGCCGCCTTCAAGTCGCGCGGCCGCGGCGCGCGGGACCTGCCCGCCGCGCCACGGCCGCACCTGTTTGCTGCGTGTCAGCGCGGACGGAACCCGTACAGGCCGCCGTCCTTCGTCTGCACGACGAGCGTGTTGCCCGCGAGGACCGGCGCTGCCGTAATCGCGCTGCCGTCGGTCTTCATCCGTGCGATGAAGCTGCCGTCCTCGCGCGACAGGAAGTGCACGAAGCCCTTGTAATCGCCCATCACGACCGCGTGCCCGAGCAGGTACGGCACGCCGACGTCACGACTCTTCAGCTTGTCGTTGCGCCAGAGCTGATTGCCCGTGGCCGCATCGTACGCGGTGACGACCGACCAGTCGTCGCCGCCGGCGACCACCGAATCGTCCTGCGCAAGGCCGCTGCGGCTCGAGAACGGTTTTTCCCACACCGGCCGGCCCGAGTTTGCATCGAAGCAGCCGAGCTGCCCCTGGAACGTCACCGCGCAGGCTTCCGCGCCCACGAGCGTCGGCGGGCCGCTGACGTCGTTGATGCGCTCGACTTCGGTCACGCCCTTCGGGAACGACACCGGGGTTTGCCAGAACGGCTCACCCGTCTGCAGGTTGATCGCGACCAGACCGCCGCCCGGGAAGCCCGCGAGCACGGCCGCGTCGCCCGCGAACGTCATGCCCGCCGACACGCGCAGGTTCAGCGGCACCGCACGGTTGCGGTAGTTCCACTTCTGCTCGCCCGTCTGCGCGTTGAACGCGATCACCTGGCCGTCGATCGTGCGGACGACCACGAGGCCGTTGCCGACGAGCGGCGGCGAGAAGATCTCGCCCTGCACGCTGGTCTTCCACAGTTGCTTGCCGTCCGGGCCCAGCACGAACACGCCGCCCTTCAACGCACCGACCGCGGTCAGGTTGCCGTCGCTGCCGACACCGGCCGACAGGTCCGAACCGACCTTCGAGCGCCACAGCGTCTGGCCCGTCTTCGCGTCGATCTTCTCGACCGCGCCGTTTTCGCCCGCCGCATAGACCGCGTCGCCCACGGCCACCGGCGAGAACAGGTAGCGTCCGCCCTTGCCGACGCTCGCCTTCCAGACCTGTTGCACGTCCATGACGGGCTTGAACTCGGTGAGCGGCGTCGGCACGCGGCGCGCATCCTTCGACGACGAGCAAGCCGTCAAAGCGAGGACAGCCGCCGCGCAGGCAACGGGCACAGCGTAACGTTTCAGCAAATTCATCGGTTAGCGAAGCAGAGTTAAGAGGTTGAGGGGACCTGAATTCAGCCGCCGAGCGCGTCCAGCTTGAACTGCACGAGCTGGCGCGCGGACTGGTCGTCCTTCGACAGGCCGTCGAGCGCGAGCTTGTAAGCCGCGCGCGCGTCGTCGGTCTTGCCTTGCGCGGCAAGCAGATCGCCGCGACGATCGGCCACGAGGCCCTTGAATGCATCGACCGGCGTACCCGACAGCAGCGCGAGGCCCGCATCGTACGCCTTCTCGTCGAGCAGCAGCGACGCGAGACGCAGCTTCGCGATCTGCTTGTACTCGTCGTCCTTGGCGTGATCGACGGTCCATTGCAGCTGCGCCTTCGCGCCTGCCGCGTCGCCGGCCGCATACAGCGTCTTCGCGGCCGCGAGCGCCGTCATCTGCGCATACGGCGTGCTGCCGAACTTGTCTTCCATGTCGGCAGCCGCGCGAGCCATCGTTGCCTTGTCGTTCGCGGCGGCAGCCTTCTGGACCTGCTCGTACAGCCCGGACGCCTCGGCGGCCTGACGGCGCTGCCAGTAGTTCCAGCCGTTGAAACCGGCCGCGACGACGAGCGCCGCGAGCACGATCCACGTGGTGAGGTTGCCCCAGCGGGCCCACCACGCCTTGAGACTTTCAATCGATTCTTGTTCGTCGTGATAACTCATCGGCGAGCGATTCCTTCTTCCTGTTCAGGCTTTTCTTGTCGAGCGGATGCCAGCGCGATCAGTCGTCGCCGTCTTCGGCGGATGCAACCATCGCATTGATTAGGAATTCGGTCAAGCTTTCGACCGGTACGGTCTGCTGAACGTTCTTTTCCCCTTCCGCACCCGCGCCGCGCAACGCTTTCACGCCCACCGTGCCGTTCGCGACCTCTTCTTCGCCGAAGATCACCGCGAACGCGGCGCCGCTTGCATCGGCCCGCTTCATCTGCGACTTGAAGCTCGCCGGCGCGCCGTCGGCGCTGCAGTGGAAGATCACGTCGAGGCCCGTGTCGCGCAGGCGCTCGGCCGCGATGAACGCCTGTTCGCGCGCGGTGTCGCCCTGGTGCACGACGTACACGTCGACGCCTTCCTGCTCGGGCGCGAGATCCTCTTCCTTCAGCAGCTCGAGGATGCGCTCGATGCCCATCGCCCAGCCGCACGCGGCGGTCGGCTTGCCGCCGAGCTGCTCGATCAGCGGATCGTAGCGACCGCCGGCCGCGACCGTACCCTGCGCGCCGAGCTTGTCGGTCACCCACTCGAACACGGTCAGGTTGTAGTAATCGAGGCCACGCACGAGACGCGGGTTGATCTTGAACGGAATGTTGTTCGCGAGCAGCAGGCGCTGCAGCCCTTCGAAATGCGCGCGCGATTCGTCGCCGAGGAAGTCGATCAGCTTCGGTGCGTTCTGCGCGATGTCCTGCAGCGCCGGGTTCTTCGTGTCGAGCACGCGCAGCGGGTTCGTATACAGGCGGCGCTTCGCGTCCTCGTCGAGCACGTCGGCAAACTGCTCGAGGTACTTGATCAGTTCGACGCGGTGCGCGGCGCGCTCTTCGGCGAGGCCGAGCGAGTTGATCTCGAGCTTGATGCCGGTCAGGCCGAGGTCGTCCCACAGGCGCTGGCACATCATGATGATCTCGGCATCCGCATCGGGACCCGCGAAGCCGAGCGCCTCGACGCCGACCTGGTGGAACTGGCGATAGCGGCCGCGCTGCGGACGCTCGTGACGGAACATCGGGCCGATGTACCACAGGCGCTTCGGGCCGTCGTACAGCATGTTGTGCTCGATCGACGCACGCACGACGGCCGCGGTGTTTTCCGGGCGCATCGTCAGGTTCTCGCCGTTCAGCGCGTCGGTGAAGCTGTACATCTCCTTCTCGACGATGTCCGTGACCTCGCCGATGCCGCGCGTGAAGAGCTGCGTATGTTCGACGATCGGCGTGCGGATGTTCTGGTAGCCGTACGCGCGCAGCAGCGATTTCACGGTAGCTTCGAAGAATTCCCACAGGCCGGCATCCTGCGGAAGGATGTCGTTCATGCCTTTGACGCCGGTGAGCTTCTCGATCTTGCGTTTCTGTTCAGTCATCGTTCGTGTGTGTGGACGAATTAGTTCAGGGCCTCGGTGCGGCCGTAATTGCGTGCGACGTAGTCGCTGACGATCTGCTGGAATTCCTCGGCGATCCGCTCGCCGCGCAGCGTCTTGACCTTCTCGCCGTCGATGAAGACGGGTGCGGCCGGGTTCTCGCCCGAACCCGGCAGGCTGATGCCGATGTTCGCGTGCTTCGATTCGCCCGGGCCATTGACGATGCAGCCCATCACCGCGACGTTCATCTTCTCGACGCCCGGATATTCCTTGCGCCAGACCGGCATCTGCTCGCGCAGGTAGGTCTGGATCTGCATCGCGAGCTCCTGGAACAGCGTGCTCGTCGTGCGGCCGCAGCCCGGGCACGCGATCACCATCGGCGCGAACGAGCGCAGGCCCATCGTCTGCAGGATTTCCTGGCCGACGATCACCTCGCCGGTGCGCGACGCGCCCGGCTCCGGCGTCAGCGAGATGCGGATCGTGTCGCCGATCCCTTCCTGCAGCAACACGCCGAGCGCCGCCGTCGACGCGACGATGCCCTTCGAACCCATGCCGGCCTCGGTCAGCCCGAGGTGCAGCGCGAAGCCGCAGCGGCGGCCGAGTTCGCGGTACACGGCGATCAGGTCCTGCACGCCGCTGACCTTGCACGACAACACGATGCGGTCACGGCCGAGGCCGAGCTCGACCGCGCGCTCAGCCGAGCCGATCGCCGACTGGATCAGCGCCTCGTACATCACGCTCTGCGCGTCCCACGGCTGCGCGCGCGCGCCGTTCTCGTCCATCATGCGTGCGAGCAGGTCCTGGTCGAGGCTGCCCCAGTTCACGCCGATCCGCACCGGCTTGTCGTACTTCGCCGCGGCCTCGATCATCTGCGCGAACTGCGTATCGCGCTTCGCACCCTGACCGACGTTACCGGGGTTGATCCGGTACTTCGACAGCGACTCGGCGCAGCCCGGATAGTCGCGCAGCAGCAGGTGGCCGTTGTAGTGGAAATCGCCGACGAGCGGCACGGTCACGCCCATCCGGTCGAGTTGCTCGCGAATCGCCGGCACGGCGGCCGCGGCTTCGGGCGTGTTGACCGTGATGCGCACCAGCTCGGAGCCCGCATTCGCGAGTTCCTTGATCTGGATCGCCGTGCCGATCGCATCGGCCGTGTCGGTATTCGTCATCGACTGCACGCGCACCGGCGCGTCGCCGCCGATCGTCACGAGTTGCCCGCCCCAGCGGACATCCACCGCATGCGATACGCGGCGCGGCTGATGCCCGCCGAACACCGGCTCGGTTGAACAAATCTGACTGCTGCGTGGGGATTGAGCTTCGGATTGCATCGATAGATCCATTTACGCGGAATGCGCCGCGACGCGGCGCATGAATTGAAAAAGCGCCGTGCCCTCACGGCCTGCCGAGATCGACGACAGGCCTTCGCCACGGCGCTTGACGTCAGGGCAACGTGAACCGCGCCACGTTGCCCCGCGCTGCCGAATATTTTGCCGGATCGACCGGTTTTCCGTCGAACGCAACCGCGTCGAGGCCGGCCTTGTTGCCGATCGTGACCTTGAACGGCCCGTCACCGGCCACCTGCTTCGTTTCGCCGGCGCGCACCAGCGCCGAGAACAACTCCTTGCCGTTCTTGTCGCGCACGCTGAACCAGCAATCCTGCTTGACCTTCAGTTCGACCATCGACTGGCCTGCCGCCACCACGACGCTCGCCGGCTGGGCCGGTGCGGCCGCGCTGGCCGCCGCCGTTGCCGCCACGGGCTGCGACGCAGCCGCCGTCGCGACCGGGGCCGCAGGCGCCGGAACCGCCGACGCGATCGCCTGCGCCGGGGCAACCGATGCAGCAGCCGGGGCCGGAACCTCATTCGCAACCGCTGCCGACGCGCCGTTCGTAGCCGCCTCTTCAGCCGACGACGATGCCGCCGTCGCACTCGCGGCCGACGCATGCTCGGCCTCGCCGCCCTTGAAGCGTGCGAGCAGGCTCGACGAATCGCCGCCAGTGTGCCACATCAGTACGGCAACCACCGCGACGATGACGATCCCCGTTCCCCACAGCCAAGGATGGTGGCGCGACGAGCCGCCCAGCGGAATCGACACGCGGCCGCGCGGCAGATCCGTGCCCGACGACGCCGGCATCGACAGGTCGACTTCCGGCACCCCGCGCTCGCGGCGCAGCGCCTGCGCGAACGGTTCCGGATCGACGCCGAGCATCTTCGCGTAGCTGCGCACGACACCGAGCGCGAACGTCACACCGGGCAAATGGCTGATGTCGCCAGACTCGAGCGCGCGGAGCTTCTGCGGTGCGACCTTGAGTCGCGCCGACACATCGTCGACCGACCAGCCCTTCGTCTCCCGAAGCTGCGCCAGCCGGCTGCCGACCGCCGCCAGCGATTCCAGTCCGGCCGGTGCCGGCTTCGCGGCATTCGTCTCTGCGCCGTTAGACGGCTGCGGCTCACTCATCCTTGTCCTCGCGTCGATTCTTCTTCACTGGCGGCTGCCGCCGGCTCCTGCCGGCCGGCACCCGCAACGGTTCATACCATGCGCGGCGCCGAGGCGCCGCGACCGATCGCTATTCGCGTGTTGCACCGCCAAAGGGTTCGGGCACCCCGGCCAGGTGCCCCCGTCAAACTGCCCGAACTTCGATGATTTTTCCTGCTGCGCCCGTTCGTTCCGCGAGGCGCGTGCGATCCTTCACCGCGCCGGCCAACTGCCCGCACGCGGCGTCGATGTCGTCGCCGCGCGTCTTGCGCACGGTCGTGACGACACCCGCATCGATGAGGACTTGCGCGAAGCGCTTGATCTGCTCCGGCTTCGAGCGGATGAGGCCCGATTCCGGAAACGGATTGAACGGGATCAGGTTGAACTTGCACGGCACGTCACGCGTGACGGCCAGCAGTTCGCGCGCATGCGCTTCGGTGTCGTTGACGCCGTCGAGCATGCAGTATTCGAAAGTGATGAAGTCGCGCGGCGCGACCTTCAGATAACGCTGGCACGCAGCCATCAGCTCGCGAAGCGGATACTTCTTGTTGAGCGGCACCAGCTCGTCGCGCAGCGCGTCGTTCGGCGCATGCAGCGAAACGGCCAGCGCGACCGGCAACTCGGCGCCGAGGCGGTCCATCATCGGCACCACGCCGGACGTCGACAGCGTGACGCGACGGCGCGACAGGCCGTACGCGTTGTCGTCGAGCATCAGCCGCATCGCGGGGACGACCGCGCTGTAATTCAGGAGCGGCTCGCCCATGCCCATCATCACCACGTTGGTGACGACCCGTTCGGCCTTGCCGTTCGGGCCGGGCGCGCGGCCCAGCGACGCTCGCAGTGCAAATTCGGCCATCCGGAGCTGGCCGATGATTTCGGCTGTCGACAGGTTGCGGGAGAAGCCCTGCTTGCCCGTCGAGCAGAAGCGGCAATTCACCGCGCACCCGGCCTGCGACGACACGCACAGCGTGCCGCGCGTCTCTTCCGGGATGAACACGGTTTCGACCGCATTGCCGTTTCCGACGTCGATCAGCCACTTGCGCGTGCCGTCGGTGGAAACGTGATCGCTGGCGATGTCCGGCATCACGATCGACGCGCGGCCCTTGAGTTTTTCCCTCAGGGACTTCGCGAGATCGGTCATGCCGTCGAAATCGCCGGCGTTGTACTGATGGATCCAGCGCTGCAACTGCTTGGCGCGGAACGGCTTCTCGCCCAGGCTGCCGCAGTACGCGACAAGACCCTCGGCGTCGAAGTCGAGAAGATTGACGGAAGTTTCGCTCGTCATGATGTGCTGCCTTGCCGCGTGCGCTGAATCCTGCCTACTTGCTGTCAGCCAGGGCTTAACGCGAGTAAACGTTCATTTCCGGGAAGAAGAACGCGATTTCGACCGCTGCCGTTTCCGCAGCGTCCGAGCCGTGCACGGCGTTCGCGTCGATGCTGTCGGCGAAGTCGGCGCGGATCGTGCCCTTTTCCGCCTTCTTCGGATCCGTCGCGCCCATCAGGTCGCGGTTCTTCAGGATCGCGCCTTCACCTTCCAGAACCTGGATCATCACCGGGCCCGAGATCATGAAATCGACGAGATCCTTGAAGAACGGACGCGCTGCGTGAACTGCATAGAACTTCTCTGCGTCAGCACGCGACAGGTGTGCCATGCGCGATGCGACGATCTTCAGGCCGGCGCCTTCGAAACGGCTGTAGATCTGGCCGATCACGTTCTTTGCCACCGCATCCGGCTTGATGATCGACAGGGTGCGCTCGATTGCCATAAAAACTCCAAAAAATTAAGAAGTTACAGGTTCAAATGAATCCGCTATTGTAGCACGATCCCGTGTATCATTGCGATTGAACCCTTACACGAATGAAAGGTTCAGAATCCATATGTTTTGTGCCGCCGGGCCATTGAAACCTCCCGGCACGGAACGTATCTTAGCCATAGCTGCCCCAGGTTTGCTGCGCCGCACATCGCGCGCGCCGAACCGGCCCCGGACGCCCACGCGTTCAATGTTAGGAGAAACCATGAACGACTATCCGTACAATTTCGGCCGCGGCGGTTCCGTCAGCACCGCCGAGGTTCGCAACCGCGTGCTGCGGAACACGTACTGGCTGCTCGCGCTGTCGATGGTGCCGACCGTGCTGGGCGCCTGGGTCGGCGTCGCGACGGGCTTCTCGCTGTTCGCGGCCACGAGCCCGATGATGAGCCTGCTCGCGTTCTTCGCGATCGCGTTCGGCTTCATGTTCGCGATCGAGCGGACGAAAAACAGCGCGGCCGGCGTGTTCGTGCTGCTCGGCTTCACGTTCTTCATGGGCCTGATGCTGTCGCGGCTGCTGAGCTTCATCCTCGGCTTCTCGAACGGCCCGTCGCTGATCATGCTCGCGTTCGGCGGCACCGGCATCATCTTCGCCACGATGGCGACGATCGCCACCGTCAGCAAGCGCGACTTCTCGGGGCTCGGCAAGTGGCTGTTCATGGGCGTGATCGTGATCCTGCTCGCGTCGGTCGCGAACATCTTCCTGCAACTGCCGGCGCTGATGCTCACCGTGTCGGTGCTCGCGATCGCGATCTTCTCGGCCTACATGCTGTTCGACGTCCAGCGCGTCGTGAACGGCGGCGAGACGAACTACATCTCGGCCACGCTCGCGATCTACCTCGATCTGTACAACGTGTTCACGAACCTGCTTGCGCTGCTCGGCATCTTCGGCGGCAACCGCAACTGACGTTCGGCACGCACCATGAAAAACCGGCCCGCGGGCCGGTTTTTTTTACGTCCGCCGCCCGGCTCAGTCGCGCTCGAACAGCGCGATCGATTCGACGTGCGACGTATTCGGGAACATGTTCACGACCCCGGCGCCCTTCAGCCGGTAGCCGGCCTCGTGCACGAGCAGGCCCGCATCGCGCGCGAGCGTCGACGGGTTGCACGACACGTAGACGATGCGCTTCGGCAACGGGCCTGCGCCGCTCTGCGCGATCTCGGCCAGCGCCTTCGATACCGCGAGCGCGCCTTCGCGCGGCGGGTCGATCAGGAACTTGTCGAATGCGCCGAGCGCGCGGAGATCGTCGCCCGTCACCTCGAACAGGTTCCGGCACGCGAACGTCGTGTGGCCGTCGACACCGTTCTCGCGTGCGTTCGCCAGCGCGCGCGTGGTCAGCGTGTCGCTGCCCTCGATGCCCATCACTTCGCGCGACAGCCGCGCGAGCGGCAGCGTGAAGTTGCCGATCCCGCAGAACAGATCGAGCACGCGATCGTCGCGCGACGGCGCGAGCAGGCGCAACGCGCGGCCCACCAGCACGCGGTTGATCTGATGGTTGACCTGCGTGAAATCGGTCGGCTTGAACGGCATGCGGATGCCGAATTCCGGCAGCGTGTAGTCGAGCGACACGTCGAGCGGATAGAACGGCGTCACCGTGTCCGGCCCCTTCGGCTGCAGCCAGAACTGCACCTTGTGCTCGTCCGCGAACGCGCGCAGCAGCGCTTCGTCATCCGCGTTGATCGGCTCCAGCACGCGCAGCACGAGCGCCGTGACGGTCGAGCCGACCGCGAGCTCGATCTGCGGCATCCGGTCGCGAATCGACAGCCCCTCGACGAGCCGCCGCAGCGGCACGAGCATCGCCGACACGTGCGGCGGCAGCACTTCGCAGCTCGTCATGTCGGCCACGTAGCTGCTCTTCTTCTCGTGGAAGCCGACCAGCACGCCGCCCTTCTTCGCGACGTTGCGCACGGTCAGGCGCGCCCGGTAGCGATAGCCCCACGACGGGCCGTGGATCGGCGCGAACATCGTTTCCGCGCGCAGCTTCGCCAGGTGCCACAGGTTATCTTCCAGCACGCGCTGCTTGACCGCCACCTGCGCGCGCATGTCGAGATGCTGCATCGAGCAGCCGCCGCAGGTGCCGAAAAACCTGCACTTCGGCTGGGTGCGCATCACGCTCGGGCGCAAAATGTCGACAACCGTCGCCTGCTCGTAGCTCGGCTTGCGACGATAGCTCGAATAGGTCACGCGTTCGCCCGGCAGCGCGCCTTCGACGAAGATCACCTTGCCCGGCTCGCCGTCCTCGGTCATCGTGCGGCCGACACCGCGCGCTTCCATGTCGAGCGATTCGATCTCGAGAACCGGGGCGGGCCCGGGCGCGACGGGCGCATTTTTCGATTTGCGCGCAGAAGTGGGGACGGCTTCGGACACCAGCTTTTCCTGACAAACGTTGAAGAAGGCGAGATTGTAGACGACGCAGGCCCCCGTCGCGTGCTTTCGTCGCAAGCGCCGATGCCGATGCGGATGCGGATGCCGGTGCCGGTGCGCATGCCGCGCGGCGCGGCGTGAGCGACAGGGACCGCGCACCCCCATTGCCCGCCACCCGACCGTGTGCGATGCACGGCGCGCCCATCGACGGCACGGTTTCCGCTCGCGGAAGACCAAGGAGACTCGACCATGCGATTGATCGACTGGAACATCCAATGGGGTCGGGACGCGGACGGCGTCGTCGATCTTCCCCGCACCGTCGCGGCCATCCGCCGGCTCGGCGATTTCGACGTGCTCTGCCTGCAGGAGCTCACACGCGGCTTCGATGCTCTACCCGGCCGGCCCGGCCCCGACCAGTTCGCCGAACTCGCGGCGCTGCTGCCCGGCTATACGATCGTCGACGCCATCGGCGCCGACTTGCCGGCCATTCGGCCGGGCGCCCCGCGCCGCCAGTTCGGCAACGCAATTGCGACGCGGCTGCCGGTCGGGCGCGTGCTGCGCCAATCGCTGCCGTGGCCGGCCGACGCCGGCGCGCCGTCGATGCCGCGTGCCGCGCTGGATATCGAGTTGCAGGCGTCCTTCGGGTCGTTGCGCGTGGTCACCACGCATCTGGAGTATTACTCGGCGCGCCAGCGGCTTGCGCAGGTCGACGCGCTATGCGACCGGCATCGCGAGGCCTGCGCACACGCGGATCAACCCGCTCCCTCCGAAACGCCCGAGGGGCCGTTCAGCGCGACCGGACAGCCCCGCGATGCGATCGTCTGCGGCGATTTCAACAGCGCATTCGACAGCGACGCGTACCGGCGCTTCCTGGAGCCGATTGCCGACGCACCAGGTTTCGTCGATGCGTGGATCGCGCGGCACCCCGGCCATACACCGCCGCCGACGGCCGGCATCTACGATACGGTGCAATGGTCGGACGGGCCGCTCGCGTGCGATTTCGTGTTCGTGACCGACACACTGTTGCCGCGCGTCATCGGCTGCGAGATCGACGGCGACGTACGCGCGTCCGATCACCAGCCGGTGCTGCTCGAACTCGGCTGATCGCCCCGGCGACGGCGCGGCCCGCTCGCGCTACACGTCGAAGCCGGCGAGGTATTCGACCCAGTGCGCCGCTGGTTCCTGCGCAAGCGCATTCTTCACGAGCAGGATCTCGTCCGCATACTCGCTCGGCGTCAGGCCCCCGCGCATCAACTGGAACCGGCAATACAGCAGGTAGGTGTTGACGACGTCGGTTTCGCAATAGTTGCGGATTTCCTCGATCCGCCCGTCCCGGAACGCCGGCCACACCTGGCTGCCGTCCATTCCGAGCTTGCCCGGAAAGCCGCACAGCTTCGCGAGCGCATCGAGCGGCGCGTTCGCCCGCGCCTGATACATCGCGAGCACATCCATCAGGTCGGTATGCCGCGAGTGATAGCGCGAAATGTAGTTGTTCCATTTGAATTCACGGTCGTCCTCGCCGAGATCCCAGTAGCGGGTGGCGGGAATGCCGTGCACGAGCGCGCGGTAATGGAGCACCGGCAGATCGAAACCACCGCCGTTCCACGACACGAGCTGCGGCGTGTATTTCTCGATCACGCGGTAGAACGACTGGATCAGCGTCGCTTCGTTGTCCTGCGGCGTCCCGAGCGAGCGCACGCGAAAACCGTTGTTGTCGCGAAACACGCACGAGATCGCCGCGATCCGCTGCAGGTGGTGCGGCAGGAAATCACCGCCGGTCTTCTCGCGGCGTGCGGCGAACGCGTGTTCGGCCACCGCGGCATCGTCGAGCGTCGCGGGCAGGTCTTCCAGACGGCGAATGCCGTCGACATCGGGAATCGTCTCGATGTCAAAAACAAGAATCGGGGTCATCGGTTACAGAACGGCGTCCTTGCGCACGCCGTTGGAGGCAAAGAACCGCTTGAGGCGCACCAGCGCTTCCTGCTGGATCTGCCGCACGCGTTCGCGCGTGAGCCCCATCTCGTCGGCGAGCTCCTCGAGCGTCGCCGGTTCGATGTGGTTCAGGCCGAAGCGGCGCTCGATCACGTGCCGGTGCTTGTCGGACAGCCGCGACAGCCACGCGCGCGTCAGCGTTTCGAGCTCGCGGTGCTGCACCTCGGCGTCGGGCGACTGGCTCTGGTCGTCGGGCAGCAGGTCGAGCAGGCTGCTCGCGGGATCGAGGTCGAGCGGCGCATCGAGCGACGCCGTGTGCTCGTTGAGCGCGAGGATATCGGTGACTTCCTCGGCGGTCTTGCCGGTGAGATAGGCGATGTCGTCGATGCTGGCTTCGCGGCGTTCGGCCGCCTCGCCCGTCGACATCGAATTCTTTTCGAGGTGGCGCTTCGCACGCAGCACCTGGTTCAGTTCGCGGATCACGTGCACCGGCAGGCGCACCGTGCGGGCCTGGTTCATGATTGCCCGCTCGATGCTCTGCCGGATCCACCACGTCGCGTAGGTCGAGAAACGGAAACCGCGCGTCGGGTCGAATTTCTCGATCGCGTGCATCAGGCCGAGGTTGCCTTCCTCGATCAGGTCGAGCAGCGGCACGCCGCGGTTCAGGTAGCCCTTCGCGATACTGACGACGAGCCGCAGGTTGCGCTCGATCATCACCTGCCGCGCCTCGAATTCGCCGGCCTTCGCGAGGCGCGAATAGCGTTGCTCTTCCTCGACGGTCAGCAGCGGCTTCACGCTGATGCGGTTCAGGTAATGCTGGATCGTGTCGGCCGTGAGCTCGGCCTGCAGCAGCGTGCGGAAATCGTCGACGTCGGGCGCGGCTTCCTGACGGCCTTCGCGCTCGTCGTCGCCACCGTCCGCGTCGGCGTCGCGTGCCTCGAGATCACGTTCGTTTTCCGCGACATCCTCTTCGTCGTCCGTCGAAGCACCTACTCGCCCCACCGATGCTTGCGTGGCACGACTGATCTTCTCAGACTCGGCTTGCGGCTCGTGGCGCTTCGATTTCGGCATGGTCGTCTCGGTTATTGAGGCGGCAAATACTTCAGCGGATCGACAGGCTTACCCTGCCGGCGAACCTCGAAATGCAGCATCACGCGGTCGGCATCGCTGTTACCCATCTCGGCGATCTTCTGCCCCTTCGTTACCGCGTCCCCCTCTTTTACCATCAAAGCGCGATTGTGTGCATACGCCGTGAGGTAAGTTGCATCGTGTTTGATGATAATGAGGTTGCCGTAACCACGCAGACCGTTGCCGGAGTAAACGACGCGGCCGTCCGCCGCCGCCTTCACGGCCTCGCCGGCCGTCCCGCCGATATTGACACCCTTGTTCTTCGCATCGTCGAACCCGTTCAGCACGGGGCCGCGCGCGGGCCACGCGAACGTCACGGGGCCGCTCGGCGCCGCCGCCGTATCGCTCGATCCGGTTGCCGCGGCCGGCGGCGTGGCGGCGAGCGCCGACGACGTGCCGGCGGCCGGCGCGGCCGGACCGCTGCTCAGC
>NZ_JACFYV010000054.1:0-36138 GCF_016759955.1 Burkholderia sp. KCJ3K979 | reverse complement strand
ATATTGATCTGCTCTAGGGAAACACTGATTTATCCAGCTCGGCGGTCATCGCTGACGTAGCCGAGAACGTTGTAGAAGGCAGTTCACGGAACGGATCCTCGATGATGAAGCGGCAGATGAGCTTTGCGGAAGCGGAAAGTGCGGGCAAGAAGCGCGTGACCCGGCGTCAGCGTTTCCTGGACGAGATGGAGAAGCTCGTGCCGTGGCCGCGGTTGCTGACGGCGATCGAGCCGTACTATCCGAAGGGTGAGCGCGGCCGTCGGCCGATAGGTCTGGAGCGGATGCTTCGAATCTATTTCCTGCAGCAGTGGTACGGCCTGTCGGACGAAGGGCTGGAAGACGCGCTGTACGACAGCATCGCGATGCGTGCCTTCGCGGGAATCGATCTGGCTGTCGAGAATGTGCCGGATGCGACCACGCTGCTGAAGTTCCGGCGCCTGCTGCTCGAGCATGACCTGACGCGCAAGCTGTTCGATGAGATCGGTATCTCGCTGTGCGAACGCGGGCTGATGATGAAGGAAGGTACCTTGGTCGACGCGACGATCATCGAAGCGCCGTCGTCGACCAAGAACGCCGAGAAGAGCCGCGACCCGGAGATGCATCAGACGAAGAAAGGAAACGCCTGGCACTTTGGGATGAAGGCCCATCTCGGGGTCGACGCCGATTCGGGACTGGTTCACAACGTGGTGGGCACGGCGGCCAACGTGTCGGACGATTCGCAGGCTCACGCCCTGCTGCACGGGCATGCAGAGGAAGCGTTCGGCGATGCGGGCTACATCGGCGTGGACAAACGCGACGAAATGAACGGCAAGCTGGTGAAATGGCGTGTGGCGGCCAAGCGCGGAAAGATCAAGGCGATGCAGGATGGCCCGCTGAAGGATCTGGTGACCACGGTCGAGCGAACCAAGGCGCAAATCCGCGCGCGGGTCGAGCATCCGTTTCATATCGTCAAGAACCTGTTCCGTTATCGCAAGGTGCGCTACAAGGGACTGGCCAAGAACACGGCGCAGCTGTTCAGTCTGTTCGCCCTGGCGAACCTGGTGATCGTACGAAACCGGCTGCGTTCGGCTCATGGGAGCAGTCCGTCATGCGCGTGAAAAAATGCGAGCAGGGAGGCTCGTTTACGAGCCAACTGCACCGGAATGAGCGCCGATTCGATTCGTTATCCGGAAAGTTCGACGTCATCTCACCTGAAACGTCGGCGGTTGGCCCATTAATCAGCATTTCCCTAAAGCAACTGGGGTTCACGACCAATCGAAAGATAGGTTGATTTTTCGAATCAAGATTGACGTCTCCGTCATGCATTTCCACAATCTCTTTTGCCTATTTTGACGGAGTGAGGATTGCAAATGGATCAGCCCCAAGCTTGCATGGTCGCCGCCGATGCAGTACCCCGTACGAAACATTCAAACTACCCTGAGCCGTTTGCCTCGCGCATGACGGGACGGGAGAAGAAACCTCTTGGCGATCCGTTCGGTTTGAGTCAGTTTGGTGTGAACTTGACGACATTGAGCCCCGGCGCGGTGTCTGCTCTACACCATCGGCACTCGAAACAGGACGAGTGGGTGTATGTCCTCAGCGGCGAGGTCACCCTCTACGTCGGTGACGAAAGCTACCTCATGCGACCTGGAATGTACGCCGGGTTTCGCGCGAATGGCATGGCGCATCATCTACAAAACAACTCGGCAGCCGATGCCACGATCATCGAGGTCGGCAGCAGGGTATCTGGCGACGCAGTAAGCTATGCAACCGACGATCTCGTTGCTGTGATGAGTTCAAACGGCCAGTGGGGTTTCCAGCACAAGAACGGTGAACCCTACTAATTTCAACGTCCGCTTTGGAGGGAGCTGAACGTCACCGATGGGTCGCAAAGAGCCCTTCGCGCGGCTCCACAACCGCCACTCGATGTCACGAGTGGCTGCTTGCAGACGTCGCCGAACGGCGTGATAACGAGATAAGGAACCTTATCACCACAGCACTATTAGTCGATCGAACCCGCAATGGCACAACCGGAGACAGGGGCTGCTAGCTGTTGCAACAGTTTCACTTGGAGGTGACACAGTCTTCACGACGCCGCGCTCGGTGACATTTGGCACAAACGTCGGCGCGTGATCATGTGCTTGTCGCGGCCGCAAATGTAGTGAGGCCGGTTACTTCGCCAGAATTTCGGTGGGCGCCTTTGGACCGCCGCGATGCGGTCGCGTAGCATCGAGCTCTTTAAGAACGCTAACAAAAGCGCGCAAACCAACAGGAACTTGTCGGTGTCCGGGGTAGTACAAATACAAGCCGGGGTAGGTCGGGCACCACTCGCTCAGCAACGTGCTCAGTGAGCCATTATCGAGGTACGGCCTGGCCATCTGCTCGGGAACGAAAGCTACCCCGAGCCCTTGTAGTGCGGCCTCAAGCATCAACTCGGTCCGGTTCAAGACCAGCGAGCCCGGAACATCAATCGAAACTGCGTGACCGCGGCGCTTGAACTCCCACTTATACGGTCGCCCATTCGGCGTACGGGAACAAATGCACTGGTGTTCAGCAAGGTCAACGGGCGTGCGCGGCGGTTTGCGGGCAGCGAGATATGTTTTCGATGCGACGGGAATCATTCGAGACGGCCCGCCGAAATGGACCGCGACCATATCCTGCGGCACTGCCTCCCCGAGCCGAAAGCCTGCATCGAAGCCTTCGGCAACGATATCCACAAAGGCCGGTTCGGCGACGAGGTCCACGCGCATTTCGGGGTAGCGGCTCAGGAATTCGGGGATGATCTTCTGAACAAGCAGCATCGATACCGTCTCGGATGCCGTGAGACGCAATGTGCCAGAAGGGTGATCGCGGTTCGCATCCATCTCGGCTAGCGCACTATCGAGATCCTGCAAAATCGGATGAAGCTTCGTGACGAGGCGCTCCCCGGCTGGTGTGGGGGAAACACTGCGCGTCGTCCGGTTAAGCAGGCGCACGCCTACTCGCTCTTCCAGGTCGCGCATCATGTGACTAAGCGTGGAGGCAGCCAGCTCGAGTTCTTCGGCGGCCTTTCGAAAACTGCGGTGACTGACAACCGCGCTGAGTGCTCTCAGTTCATTCAATGTGGGGCGGCTATTCATGGTTTTTTGCCATCAAGACATGCCGCATTAGACCACTTATCGCCTGCTTTAGCGGCGGATACAGTGATGGCCCAATTCCCATTCGACCGAAGGAGCGTGTTATGACCCATACCTGGTTCATTACGGCTGTGAACAGCGGCTTTGGCCGCGAAATGAGCGAACAACTGCTCGCGCGTGGTGACCGTGTCGTTGGCACGGTACGTGAACTTCAATCCGTCGAAGACCTGCACGAGAGGTACCCGGAATCGTTTCGGCGACTCCCATTGGATGTTACCGACGTCGCAGCCATCCCCAAGGTGGTGCAGCAAGCGTTTGCAGAATACGGCAGGATCGATGTCGTGGTGAACAATGCAGGCTATGGGCTGTTCGGGCCGGCCGAAGGTTTGACGAATGAGCAAATCCGAGACCAGATTGATACCAACCTGGTTGGTCCGATACATGTGACACGTGCGGTACTTCCTCACCTGCGTGCGCAGGGTGGCGGGAGAATCGTCGCGATGTCTACGTACGGTGGCCAGGCCGCACATCCTGGCGCGTCGCTCTACCATGCGAGCAAGTGGGGGCTAGAGGGGTTTTTTGAATCGCTTGCCTCCGAGGTCGCATTTTTCGATATTGGCGTGACGATCGTCGAGCCCGGCAGTGTACGTACGGCATTCCGACGCACGGCCGGCACCCGGATGGGTGCGGACCTGCCGGCCTACAAGGACACGCCAATCGGCGCACTGCGCGCGCGGCTGGCCGATCCTGCTTTCGCGCCGAATGGCGATCTTGAGAAGATGGTGCGCTTGATTATCGCCAGCGCGCACGAAACTCCAGCGCCAAGACGGATCGTGCTGGGCACTGATTCATACAACATGATCCATAAGGCCCTCA
This sequence comes from Burkholderia sp. KCJ3K979, assembly GCF_016759955.1. Lineage (NCBI taxonomy): Bacteria > Pseudomonadati > Pseudomonadota > Betaproteobacteria > Burkholderiales > Burkholderiaceae > Burkholderia > Burkholderia sp. KCJ3K979. The sequence goes on along the minus strand of NZ_JACFYV010000054.1, from coordinate 32,167 downwards.
GCGAACGCCTCGCCAGCCTTGAGGCCCAAAAGGATCAGGCACTGTCGACGGACAGTGCGTAACGCCGAAATCGCTGGATGGCGCGAACACATGATCGTGCCCATCAGCTTGATCCGGAGCGTCGCATGGAACTCATCGGGTAAGTCTGCCGCCGCCGTCGTTGCGATGGTGGAACGCTTGTACGTGCGTCATGCGCCAGGCGGGGACGAAGCGGTCACCGCGGTGGGCATTTGGGGAATGCGATACGAGTGACCGTGCCGCAGGGCGCACTCTTACCCGCCCGGCACTCGTGCTTTAGAGTGATCGCGCGCAAAGACGCCAAGACTGCTCACGCGCGCCTCCGCGCTCACGTCCATTCGATCGGCGCCTGTGGCCGTGCCAGGAGTTCCATTCCGCTTGCCGGCAACGGCAGCGCAGTCTTGTAGCGGACCTGCTTCAGTGCAAAGCTCGACCGGATATTCGAAACGCCGGGAATTTTCGTGAGCCAGTGCACGATGAAGTGCTCGAGGCTCTGCATGTCGGGCATCACGACGCGCAACAGATAATCGGCATCGCCCGTCATCAAATAGCACTCCATGACTTCGGGTCTTTGCGCGATCGCATCTTCGAAGCGGTTCAGCGCGTCTTCTACCTGCTTTTCCAGGCTTACCTGGATGAATACGTTCAGATGCAGACCCAAGGCTTCGGCGTCCAGAAGCGTGACCTGCTGACGAAACAACCCAAGTCGCTCCAGCGTTCGTACGCGGTTGAAACATGGTGTCGATGACAGATTGACGGCGCGCGCCAGTTCGGCGTTAGTGATGCGGGCGTCGTTCTGCAATTGCTGCAAGATCGCGATGTCGATGCGATCGAGCCGGCGGGCGCCGGATTTCTGCTCTGCAGCCATAGTTCGCATATTCCGATTAGTGGCGGATTTGGGGAATTTATACACTACTTGATTGCGATTTGATAGTGGAAACAGACGCACTTTCTGCAACAGGGCGCGTAAGCTGATACGGCGATCCCAAGCAAGATCAAACCCCTGTTTCCCTATCCGGAGTTGCGTCATGACCGATTTATCGAGCGGCCACGCCTCGCTGCAGGCCCTTGCCCGAAGCGACGAAGATGATGATCCTCACGAGACTGCGGAGTGGCTTGACGCGCTGGACGGCGTCATTCAGCACGTGGGCCTCGATCGCGCACAATATCTGTTCGACCGGCTCGCCGCCCATGCACTGACACGCGGCATCGCATCGGCCCGCGCGAGCAAGACGCCGTACGTCAACACGATCCCAGTCGAGGAACAGGGCCCGTACCCGGGCGACTTGGAGATTGAAGAACGTCTTTCGGCGGCTTTGCGCTGGAACGCCCTCGCCATGGTCGTCCGCGCGAACCGCGCCTATGGCGAACTCGGAGGACACGTCGCCAGCTACGCGTCCGCGGCCGACCTGTTCGAAGTCGGCTTCAACCATTTCTTTCGCGGTGCGCACGCCGCAGGCGGAGGCGACCTGGTGTTCTTCCAGCCGCATTCGTCGCCGGGCATCTATGCGCGGGCGTATCTCGAAGGATTTCTCGACGACACTCATCTTGAACACTACCGTCGCGAGATCGCGGGGCAGGGCTTGTGTTCGTACCCTCACCCGTGGCTGATGCCCGACTTCTGGCAGTTCCCTACAGGCTCAATGGGCATCGGTCCGATCAATGCCATCTATCAGGCGCGTTTCATGCGCTATCTTCAAAACCGCGGCCTGTCGGCTACCGAGGAACGCAGGGTCTGGGGATTCTTTGGCGACGGCGAAATGGACGAACCAGAATCGATCGGCGCGTTGTCACTTGCCGCCCGCGAGGGCCTCGATAACTTGGTCTTCGTGATCAACTGCAATCTTCAGCGGCTCGACGGCCCGGTGCGCAGCAACAGCCGTATCATCGACGAACTCGAAGCCCAATTTGTGGGGGCCGGGTGGAACGTCATAAAGGTGCTCTGGGGTTCGGACTGGGATGATCTCCTCGAGCGCGATCGTACCGGCACGTTGCCGCGCGCCTTTTCCAACACGGTGGACGGCCAGTTCCAGACATTTTCCGCGAACGACGGTCAGTACAATCGCGAACGATTCTTCAACCAGAGTCCAGAACTTGCTGCCTTGGCGGCTCATTTGAGCAACGACGACATCGACCGCCTGCGCCGTGGCGGCCACGACGTACGCAAGCTTTACGCCGCGTATCTCCGAGCTGTTCGGCACCGCGGCCAGCCGACCGTCATCCTCGCAAAGACCATGAAGGGCTTCGGCATGGGCCCAATCGGCCAGGGCCGGATGACGACGCACCAGCAAAAAAAGCTCGACGTCGAACAGCTCAAGATATTCCGCGACAAGTTTCGATTGCCGTTGTCCGATGAGGACGTCGAGCAATTGCGCTTCTACAAGCCCGCCGCCACGAGTGCGGAGATGAAGTATCTCCACGATCGGCGCACGGCCCTCGGCGGCTACCTGCCCCGGCGGCGCCGCGCGGCGTCCTCGGTCCCGGCCTTGCCTGACTTCGCTTCCTGGGCGCAATTTTCCGTTGATGCCAGTTGCCGCGAAATGTCCACGACAATGGCTGTCGTGCGCATGCTCGGCAGTCTCCTGAAGGATCCAACGCTCGGCCCGCGCATCGTCCCTATCGTCGCAGACGAGGCCCGTACCTTCGGCATGGCCAATCTGTTTCGCCAGGTCGGAATCTATTCGCCGCTTGGTCAATTATACGAACCCGAAGACCTTGGCACGATGCTGTACTACCGCGAGGACAAGAGTGGCCAAATACTTGAAGAGGGTATTTCCGAAGCCGGCGCCATCTCGTCGTGGATCGCGGCCGCGACGTCGTACAGCGTTCACGATCTGGCGATGCTGCCTTGCTACATCTACTACTCGATGTTCGGTTTTCAGCGCATCGGTGATCTGATCTGGGCGGCGGCAGACCAGCGCGCGCGGGGTTTTCTGATCGGCGCTACGGCGGGCAAGACAACGCTTGGCGGAGAAGGACTCCAGCATCAGGACGGCACAAGCCATCTCGCCGCCTCGACGGTGCCGAATTGCCGAGCCTATGATCCGGCGTTCGCGTACGAGGTCGCGCTGATCATGGAGGAAGGCATGCGCGAGATGGTCGAGCGTCAGCGGGACGTGTTCTACTACCTGACCGTCACCAACGAGAATTATCCTCAACCCTCCGCACCGACCGGCGATTTCGAATCGCTGCGGGTTGGGGTGCTCAAAGGAATCCATCCGGTTCCGGACGCACAAAGCGGCGAGGCGATTATTCAGTTACTGGGCTCCGGCGCGATCCTCGGCGAAGTGCTCGCGGCGGCTCGACTGCTGAGGCAGGACTGGGGCATCGAAGCAGCGGTGTGGAGTGTGACGAGCTTCACCGAACTGCATCGGGACGGCGTCGCCGCCGAGCGGAATCGCCGATTGAGCGCAGCGGCGGAGGCGACGCCGGCCTACGTAACGTCGGTTCTCGGCGCCTCCCGTGGCCCGGTCGTCGCGGCGACGGACTATGTCCGCGCCGTGCCCGAACTGATTCGTGCATTTGTGCCACGGCGCTATGTGACGCTCGGTACTGATGGCTTCGGCCGTAGCGACACGCGTGCGGCCCTGCGCGAGTTCTTCGAGGTCGATCGTATCTCGATCGCAATTGCAGCGCTCGGTGCGCTCGCGGACGAGGGTTCGATCGAGCGCACCGTGCTCAAGGCGGCGCTCGAGCGCTACGCCAGAGGAGAGGCACCGGCTGCACCAACATGGGAGCGTTGAACTGTCGCAAGAGAGAGGCGCAAACCGCGCTCTTTCGAACAGCCGGGCCGTCGCTTGTGGCGCACGCCCGGCATAAGCGTTCCCTGAAGGAAGAACCGCTTTACCCCGACATCAGTGTTGAATGGAATCGGGGCGACCATCCCGCTCGGAAGCGAACTCGTCTGAACGTCCAAGAGTTTCGTTCCGGGCCAACGGATTTGGGCGACGTGCTGAATCGGAAATCCACGGGTCATCAGTAGCCGGCCAGGCGACCCTGCGTCGGGTTGCGTGTGACCAACAGCGATCACCCGTTCAATTCCACGTACCGCCGGGCGATTTGGCCGAGTCGATGGTGTGGCGGCTAACACTATTGTATAAGGTCCGAACTCCCACGAGGTGATATTGCGGAGACCGACTGTTCTCTAGACTTCCGGTTAATCCTTCCACCGCAACGATTTCCGGAGAACAGCATGGACCGTACCCTGCACGCGATGTCAGTGTTTAGTCACGTCGCCCGCCTCGGCAGTTTCACCGCAGCGGCTGATATGCTAGGTATCAGTGCGGCGTCGGCCAGTACGCTGGTCCGCAGACTGGAAGAATATCTCGGCGTAACGTTGCTTCAGCGATCGACCCGCTGTGTCAGGCTCACTACGGAGGGCGAGCAGTATCAGGAGCACTGCCAGCGCATTCTCGGCGAGATCGAACTGATGCAGCAGCAACTGAGCGGCGCCGGGAAGATCGCGCGCGGCCGATTGGCAGTGGATCTCGATCAGGAAGTAGCGCATTCGGTGTTACCGTTCCTGCCGGTGTTCCGTGCCAACCATCCGGAAGTGGGCTTGCGGGTCGACGTCGGCGGCGACGCGGACGGCCTGATCGCGAACGGCGTGGATTGCGCGGTCGTAGTCGGCCAACTGGCGGACTCGTCGCTGCGTAGCCGGCGCGTCGGGCACTTCCATGCGGTGACGGTGGCGAGCCCTCACTATCTGAAAGCGCGCGGCACGCCGATCGACCCCGACAGCCTCCATTGCCACGACGTGATCCATTACACGCCGCGGCGCTTCGGTCCGGTCCGCGAGTTCCGTTACACCGTGGACGGCGCCGAGACGCGGCTCAAGCTGGCGGAGCGTATTTCCGTCAATGATGTGCGTTCGGCCGTTCGATATGCGGTCGAAGGCGTCGGCATCGCGCAGGTGAGCGAACGGATGGTCGCGGAAGAGTTGGCGAAGGGTACGCTCGTCAGCATTCTCGGCGAGTACGGGCCGCCGCCGCTGCCGATTTCCGTGCTGTATCCGGATCGACGCCAGGTGCCGATGTCGATACGCGCGTTCATCGACTGGATGCAGACCCAGCTTCGCGATCTGGAAATCGCAAGCTTCGACCACACGTCAGCGCCGAACGGCGGGCGCGACGTGGCACCGTACTGGACGCCGAACAGCGAGCGGCCGTTCGTTACAGCGGGCTTCCAGCAGCTGTCGGCCACGGCGTGAGCCGCGCAGACGAGGTGGCAGCACGCATATCGGGCGCGGCGTTATACCGAAGTATAGTTTGCGAGCCGATGCCGGCGGCATAGGATGCGGTCGAGCCCGCGGACCTCGAATGCGCGATCTCGCCATTTTTTTGAATTGAAGGGCAAGGACCCGCTGGTATGCCGAACCAAGGTATTGTTTCCATCGTCGATGATGACCGGTCCATCCGTCGGGCAACGGGCAGTCTTGTGCGCTCGCTGGGCTGGGACGTGCGCGTCTACGAGTCCGGCGAGGCGTTCCTCGACGCCGATCTGATACTGGATGTCGCGTGTATCATCTCGGACGTGCATATGAAGGGCATCACGGGGTTGGAGATGTATGAAACCCTGCTGGAGCGCGGGCCGGCTCCTCCTGTGATCTTCATCACGGCTTTCCCGTCCGAAGCAACGCGCGAGCGAGCGATGAAGCTTGGCGCGATCTGCGTGTTCAGCAAACCGGTGGATCCGGCGCGAATCCAGGAGCGCCTCGAGGACGTCGCCGCGAACAGCGGCCCCCAGTAATCCCGACATCCGTTTTTACCAAGTCACGATATGGATAGCAATCGCCAGATGAGCGAGGGCCGCGGCGTACGTGTGGACCACATCATTGCGCCGCCCGAGTTCGCGGCGGTGCACGCATCGGCGCCGGGCCTGAATATCGACGCTCAACTGCGCACGAGCCCGCACGCCGTCTATGCGGTAGCGATTGCACTGGGCCTCGCGGTGTTTCTCATCGACGCGTTTGCACCAGTCGACGTCGCGGTCGCCGTGCTGTATGTCGTCGTGGTGCTGCTGGTCGCGTCGGTTGCGTCCCCGACGGTCACCGTTGGCGTGGCATGGGCCTGCGCGTCGCTGACCCTCCTCGGTTTTCTGCTCGCGCAAAGCGACCAGATCGCGGTGAGTTCGCTCGCGCGCTGTATCGTCAGCGTCATTGCGATCGTGACGGTGTCCGCATTGGCCCTGCGCAATCAAAGCAGCCGTGCGATGCTGCAGAACCAGGTCGATTTGCTGAACCTCACGCACGACGCAATCGTGGTGTACGGACTCGACGGGCGAGTCCGTTTCTGGAGCAAGGGCGCGGAGCGCCTGTACGGATGGCGCGCACAGGAAGCGTTCGGCGAGGCATTTCACGAGCTGACGCGCACGGGAGCCGCATCGCCAATCGCCGAGCTGATCGACACGACGATCCGGGACGGCAGCTGGCAAGGCGAGCTTACGCGCACGCGAAAGAACGGCGAGACAGTGCTGGTTTCGAGCCGATGGATCGTGTCGCGCGACAAGTCGGGCCAGCCGATCGCGATTCTGTCCACCGACAGCGACATCACGCAGGCGAAGTCGCTGGAGGCCGAGTTGCGCCGCCAGAAGGAAGAACTGGTGGCGACGATCGACGCGATCCCCGCGATGGTGTGGAGCACCGACGAAGACGGCCGGCTGCTGTACCTCAATCGGCGCTGGACCGATTACGACGTGAGAACGCCCGACGGTACAAACGTATGGCGCGACATCGTGCATCCCGACGACATCGCAACGCTCGAGGCGGCCTGGCACGACGCGATTTCGTCCGGCAGCCCGTTCGAGGTGACGGCGCGGGTCCAGCTCGGCAACGGCGAGTATCGCTGCATGATCATCGGCGCCGCACCGTTGCGCGACGGCGATGGCCGGATTCGCCGCTGGTACGGCGTCAATACGGACATCGAGGCGCGCCGGCAGGCCGAGCAGGCGCTCGAGCGCTCGCGCGCGGAACTGGCCCATGTGACGCGGGTCACGATGCTCGGCGAACTGGCGGCCTCGATCGCGCACGAAGTCACGCAGCCGTTGGCTGCGATCGTCACATCGGGCGAGGCCGGGCTTCGTTGGCTCAACCACGACGTGCCGGACCTCGACGAAGTGCGGGATTCGATCGAACAGATGACCGACGACGCGCGGCGTGCGACGGATATCATTCGGCAGATTCGTGCGATGGCGAAGCGCAACGACCGGGACGACGCGCGCGTCGACGTGACGTCGATCGTCGAGCAATCGATCGATCTGATGCGCCGCGAGCTGCAAAGCCACGACGTCGAAGTCGCGCAGAACTGCCAGCCGTCGCTGTGGGTGCGCGGCGATCGTGTGCAGTTGCAGCAGGTGATCATCAATCTGTTGATGAACGCGGTGCAGGCGATGAGCGGCGTCGCGGACCGCAAGCGCACACTGGCCGTGTCGACGCGGCTCGTTGACGGCACGTCTGTGCAGGTGAAGGTGGATGATGCGGGCCACGGCATCAGAAGGCAAGACGCCGATTCGCTCTTTACGCCGTTCTTCACGACCAAGAAGGAGGGTATGGGAATGGGCCTGTCGATCTGCCGTTCGATCGTCGAAGGGCATGGTGGCCGCATCTGGGCCGAATCACAAGAAAACGAGGGGACATCGATGCAGTTCGTTCTACCAGTCGAAGGAATCACGCAGCCATGAGTAACGGTCCCGATCTCATCGCAACGAACTCCGTCGTATATGTCGTCGACGACGACGACTCAATGCGCAATGCGCTCGGCCGGCTGTTTCGCTCTGTCGGTCTTGGCGTAGAGCTCTTCGGTTCGGCCCAGGAGTTTCTCGATTTCGACAAGCGCGATGTGCCTAGCTGCCTGATTCTCGACGTCCGGCTCAAAGGTCAAAGCGGCCTCGCCTTGCAGGAACAGATCGTTGCCGGCAATCTCCAGTTGCCGATCATCTTCATCACGGCGCACGGCGACGTCGCCATGTCGGTGAAGGCGATGAAGAACGGCGCATTGGACTTCATGTCCAAGCCGTTTCGCGACCAGGACATGCTGGACATCGTCCAGAATGCATTGCTGAAGGACGAGAAGCGTCGCAAGTCGGATGGTCGTCTCGCCGACGTTCGCCGCCGTTACGGCACGTTGACGCCGCGCGAGCGCGAGGTGATGAAGTACGTAGTGCGCGGCCTGCTGAATAAGCAGATTGCCGCGGAGATGGGGCTCAGTGAAATCACGGTGAAGATCCATCGAGGCCATGCGATGCGCAAGATGGGCGCGCGAACGCTGCCCGAATTCGTGCTTGGCGCGCAAGCACTGGGGCTGGATCCCGCATCGGAATGACGATGTCGCCGCAGCGCTGGCGCGACGCGCTGCGGCGGCGCGTGCGCTGCCGGCAGTCTATCGGTTCACGATGTGCTTGGGCAGCGTCAGTGTGAGACACAGGCCTGCCAGCAGACACACGATCATGCACGACACGGGAAGCACGAAGCTGCCCGACGACTGTTTCAGCACGCCCACGACATAGGGACCGAAAAAGCCGCCGATGTTGCCGATCGCGCTGATCCAGGCGATGCCGCTCGCCGCGTTGCTCGGGCCGAGCAATGCCGTTGGCATACCCCAGAACACGGGTGGCACGGACAGCAACCCGGCATTGGCGATGCACAGCGCGATTACGGTCAGCCACAGGTTGCCGTGCCAGACGAGCGCGAGCGTCAGCCCGGCCGCTGCCAGCAGGAACAGGGCGGCCGTATGTAGGCGCCGCTCACGATGGCGATCCGCGCTTTGTCCGACCGTGACCATCACGATCATCGCGACCGCATTCGGCAGCGCTGCAATCAAGCCGATGAAGAGATCCCTTCCTACGCCCAACGACTTGATCATCGTGGGCGCCCACAGCGTGTAGCCGTAAATGCCGAACACGTCGAGGAAATAGATCACCCCAAACGTCCAGAAGATCCAGCTGCCGAACATCTGGTTATTGTTCGCCGATGCGGCGAGCGCGCGGTCTACGGCGAGCGTCCGGCTTAGATACGCGCGATCGGCGTCGCTTTCGTGGCGGCTCTGGGTGACGTCGTCCTCGAGATATCTCCAGCAAAGCAGCGCGGCGACGAAGGCCGGCAGCGCCTCAACGACCAGCATCCATTTCCAGCCGACGAGGCCGCCGATGCCGTCGAAGTATTCCATGATGAAGCCACTCAGTGGCGAGCCGATCAGCCCGGACAGCGGAAGCGCCGCGTAGAACGTGGACAGCACCCGCGCGCGATGGTATCGCGGGAACGACTGCGAGATGTAATAGACGATGCCCGGTACGAGCCCTGCTTCCGCGACGCCCAGCAGATAGCGCATCACATAGAACTGCTTCGGTGTCTCGATGAACGTGGTCAGCGCCGACACGATCGCCCATGACAGGATGATGCGCGTGAGCCAGCGCTTCGCTCCGACCCGCTGCAGGATCATGTTGCTCGGGACTTCGAACACCACGTAGCCCAGTGCGAACGTGCCGGCTCCGAACCCGAACACCGCATCGGTGAAACCGAGGTCGACGCCCATCTGCAGTTTCGCGAAGCTGACGTTGATGCGGTCGACGTATGCGGCAACGTACGCGAACATGAAGATCGGCAGGATGCGTAGCGCGAGATGCCGCGCGATCCGATTCTCGCGCGCTTCGTCGTTGGGGTCGTCGCTGCCGGCCGGATGACCGGATGAGCGCGTCGCGTTCAGATCCAAGAGGTTCCCCCGTTGCTTGGCGAGCCAGGCCACGCGGATTCGTCCATGGCAACGCCTGTGTTCGTCGATATCGAATGCCAACAGCAATTCATGTTTCCACGCCGCGACCCACATCTACGCGTGCACGTCGTTCGCTCGCTAACGAAGCGCAGCGGGATGCTCGATGCAAGCGGAAGAACGGCGACTTTACCCACGGTCGATGCCCACACGCCCGCGGCGGGGTGCCCGTATCGACGAACGCATGTTTTTCTCGAAGCTCGCGACTGCGGCGCCGCCCGTGTGCCCGTTGAGCGGCGCGACGCACCATTCGAACTTGCCCGCGGATTTTACCGGATAGCGGCGACGCGAGTATGCCAAGTGCAGTCATTTTTATGTCGGCTGCGACAGGCGTGCGGAAGTGCCGACGCCGTCGCGACGCATCAGGCGTCGCGACGGCGCGAGCGGCCGGCCCGGCCCGCGCGACCGGCCGGGAAAGACCGGCAATCTGCGCGAGCGGCGGCTTACTTGATCGTCGCGAAAAGCAGGTTGAGGCCTTCGGCGAGAAGCGGATGGGCAAGAATCGCGTCGCGCACCGACGTGTAGGGCAACTTGCCGATCATCGCGATCTGCACGGCCGACATCACTTCGCCAGCGCCCGCGCCGACCATCGTGAACCCGAGAATCTGGCCGGTGTCCGGCGCGACGAGCGCCTTCATGAACCCTGTGGTGGTGCCGTTGGTGCGCGCTCTGGGTACGGCCGCCATCGGCAGTTTCGCGACGATGACCGGCGTGTTCCGCGCTTTGGCTTCCGCTTCGTTCAGGCCGATGCGCGCCAGCTCCGGGTCGGTGAACAACGCGTACGGAATCACGCGCGACGCCGTGCTGCCGCGACGGCCTTCGATGCCGGCCTTAAGCACGCGATAGTCGTCGAACGACGCGTGCGTGAACATCGGCGTGCCGGCTACTTCGCCGATGGCCCAGGTCCGTTCCGCTGTCGTCGCGAGCGTGTCGTCGACCTTGATGAAGCCGCGCTCGTCGCGCTCGACCCCGGCCAGCTCGAGGCCGATGCCGTCCGTGACCGGCCGCCGGCCGGTCGCCACGAGCAGATGACTGCCTTCGACCGTGATGCCGTCGCCGAGCGCGACCGTGACGCCGGCGCCCGACCGACCGTCCACGCACGCCACGCGGGCGGACAGTTTCAGCGTGATCCCGTCGCTTTCGAACGCCTGCTGGATCGCGATGCTGACGTCTTCGTCCTCGCGGGCTGCGACGCGCGGCGCGTCATGAACGACGACGACCTCGCTGCCGAGACGCCGGAACGCCTGCGCCATCTCGAGGCCGATGTAGCCGCCGCCGATGACGATCAGTTTTTCGGGTAGCACGTTGAGGTTGAGCGCCTCGATGTGGGTCAGCGGGCCAGCGTCGCGTAGCCCCGGTACGTCTGGAATCGTCGCGACGGTGCCGGTGTTGATGTAGACGTTCTCGCCTTCGAACACCTGCTCGCTGCCGTCGGCATCGCGTACGGCGATCCGCCGCGGCGCGACGAAGCGGCCGGAGCCGATGACCAGCTCGAGGCCGGACTGCTCGAACGCGCGGCGGTTGATATCCACCATCCCGTCGACGACGCCGCGCACGTTCGCATGAACCCGTGCCATGTCGGCAACCGGGCGCGCCGGCGCAGCGGCGGTGCGCCACGCGTGCATGTTGCGTGCGTTCTGGATCAACGTTTTGCTCGGAATGCACGCGACGTTGATGCACGAACCACCGATCATCCCGCGCTCGATGACAGCCACGCGCTTGCCGCTACGCGCGAGATCCATCGCCAGCGACTTGCCGCCCTTGCCGCCGCCAAGGAACAGGTACTCGTAATGTCTGGGGCTTTCCATAATGCGACTTCTCCAGTTGTCCATACGTTGATCCGCGACGACTCATGCAACCGGAATCGGGTTGTCGACGAGCGCCTGATTGAACTGCTCGACGAACGCATGCTCGTTCGGGCCGACGTTGCTGCGCAGCGGCTGCGCCGCCTCGACCACGACTTCCGTCGTCGCGGTTTCGAGACGCTTGAGCGTCTCCGCGATGAATGCGTCGAGCGGCATTGCGCGCGGATCGCCGCTCTTGTGAATTAGGTCCGTATCGACCCACGGCGGTGCGATCTCGAGAACACGCACGCTCGTGTTTCGCAACGCAAAGCGCTGCGACAGCGTGTACGAGTGAACGGCTGCCTTCGTCGCCGAATAGAGCGCGGTGGCCGCGAGCGGCACGAATGCGAGAACGGAGCTGTTGTTGATGATGTACGACTCGGGTTGCGCTTTCAGATGCTCGACGAGCGCCGCGCTGACGCGAACCGGTCCGAGCAGGTTGGTGGTCACGAGCCGCACGGCCTGGGCGTCGTCGAGCGCGCCGCCGGCATCGTCGAACGGCATGATGCCCGCGTTATTGACGACGACGTTCAGCGTCGGATAGTCGGCGATCAGCTTGCGTGCGACGCGCTCGATCTGCTGCGCATCGCCGACGTCCAGCTCCACGGTGTCGATGCCCGGATTCGCGCGTGCGATTTCGTCGAGCAGCGCCTTGCGACGCCCGGCGACGATGACCTTGTTGCCGCGACGATGCAGGTTTTCCGCGAGCGCGCGGCCGATGCCCGACGTGCCGCCGGTGATGAAGATGGTGTTTCCGGTGAGTTTCATGATCGACGTTCCTTTGAATGTGTGACGGGAGCTGCTACGAAAATGGATGGCGACGGTCAATGCGTGACCGCGTAACGGGCAGCGACGACGCTGTTGGAAAGATGAGGAAGCATGACGCGACGCGCGGCATCGTAGGCGTCCCATTCTTCCGCTGCGTGAAGCGACGGAATCGTGACGACTTCCCGACGGTCGAAACCGCTGAGTGCCGCATCGACCAGGTCGGACGCCGACATCACGATCTCCTTCGGCAGATTGTCGAGCGGGAGCCCGCCCATGTCCCAGAACTCCGTGGCCGTCGCGCCGGGCAGAACGGCCTGCACCTGCACGCCCTTGTCCGCTAGCTCGTGATGAAGCGACTGCGTGAAGGCGAGCGTGAACGCCTTGCTGCCACCGTACACGCCGTTCAGCAACTCGGGGCCGATTGCGACGATCGACGAGATGTTGATGACTGCGCCGCGGCCACGCGCGACGAAGCCCGGTACGGCCGCATAGGTCAAGCGCGTCAGCGCCGTCACGTTGAGGTCGATCATGCGCGCCATGGCGTCGACGTCGCTTTCGAGCAGCGGCTTGTGCGTGCCGACGCCGGCGTTGTTCACGAGCAGCGTGATGCTCGCGTCCGTGCGCAGCTTTGCTTCGATCTCGGCGAGCGCATTCGGATCGCCGAGGTCGGCGGCGATCACTTCTACATTGCGCTGCGTGTCGTCGGTGATGCGCTTCGCGAGGTCGTTGAGCCGGTCCCGGTTGCGGGCGACGAGAACGAGATCGAGGCCGCGGCGTGCGAGTCGTTGGGCATAGATCGCGCCGATGCCCGACGATGCGCCGGTGATCAGTGCGGTGCCTTGATGTGCTTGCGTCATGCTGTTGCTCCGGTGAGGGTGACGAAGTGATCGACACAGGTCGGCGAAGTGCATGAGCCGCTTGCGTGATGCCGGTGGCTCGGTGCTGCATGCGCTTCCTCGGCCGTGTCGGCGTAGTGCGATGCAGTGTATTGGTCGCTGACAGGTCGATCAACGAGCTCCACCCATAAACTCAATTCATCCCGCATGAATACTGGATCGGCGAGCCGGCATCTGCCGGCGCCGATCGTCGCGCGTCAGTTCGGCTGCGTCGCACCGGTGCGTGACAGCAGGTAGTCGAGCCGGCTCGTTTCGCGATTGCCGAGGTTCAGCGCGCGCAGTTCGGCCAGTGCGGCGGGTGCAATAGCGTGCAGCGATGCCTTCCTCACGATCAGCGTGGCATCGTCCGTGCCGCCCAGCAGACCCTTTGGATCGTCGAGTTCGCGAATCGTGTATTGCTCATGCAGATACTGCGGCGTCCACAGCGGAACGACGACCCAGCGACGCTCGGCGACCGCCTGTTCAAAGGCGCCAACGCAGTCGTCGAGCGTGCCGTTCTCGAAGTGATAGCCAGCGTCGGCCAGACCGTACTGCGTAACGATTTCGCGCGAGAAGCGGCTTATGCCCGCGCCGGGATTGATGCCCTGAATCCGCTTGACCATACGGGCGGCGACATCGGGCCGCTTCAGATCGGGAATCGCGCGCACCGCGCTGGCAGGAACGTAATCCGGCACGCCCCATAACGCGTATGGCCGATAAAGGACGGTAATCTTCTCGACGTCATGCTCAAACGGCGCGAGATAAATACTGTGGCTGCTCGGCAGCCACGCGCTGCTCAGCATGTCGGCCTTTCCTTCGCGCAGCATCCGGAATGCTTGTTCGTGCGGCGCAAACACTTCTTCGATCGCAACGCCGTGCGCATTCAATATTCGCCGCACGACGGCGGAGGCCGCACGATGAAACGAAAGATCGATGGTAACCAGCGTCAGCGCCGATTGCGGCGGGATGCGAACGGCCATGAGATTCTCCTGGGTAGACGATCGAGATCAGCGACGGGTGATGGAAAGCGCGATGCCGGCGACGATGAGGGCGTCGCTCGTCGCCAGCGCCGGGGTGAGCGGCTCGTGAAGAAAGAGCACTGCCGTGAAAAGGCCAAAGACGGGAACGCCGAGCATCGCCGTCGCCATGCTCGTGCTGGACATGCGCGTGTTCGCTGCATTCACCGCACAAAAGCAGAATGCCGTCGCGATCGGGCCGATGTAGAGCAACGTCGACGCCAAGGCGATGCTGCCGTCGCCGGTGTACGGCCCTTCGACGATTACCGCGAGTACGACCAGCGGCACTGCCGCTACGAGCATTTGCCACGGGGCGAGCGCATACGCGCTCGATTCGCTGCGGAAATGCCGCAGATGCAGAATGCAGACCGCCCAACACAACGAAGCTGCAAGCAGCATGACGTTCGCGAGCACGGCCCGATGGTCGTGCCAGTCGACGTCGAGCGGGTTGAACAGCAACATCACGCCGGCCACACCGAGCATCGTGCCGAACGCGGTGCGCCGGGAAAGCCGCTCGCGAAAAACGAGGACCGACGCGGGCGTGACCCAGATCGGCGTCGTGTACGCGAGCACCGCCGAGCGGCCGGCGCCCACGCGATGCAGCGCAATGGCGCTCAACGCGGTAAAGGCAAGCATCTGAAGGACGCCGACGCTTGCCAGAAACGGAAGATCGCCGCGCTTCGGGATGCTGAGCGTACCGGTCACGGCCTGCACCGCGAACAGGCAGAGCGCGCCGGATGCGAAGCGCGTCGCCGACAGCCACAGCGGCGTGATGTGCGCGAGGCCCAACTTCATCGCGGGCCAGTTGGCGCCCCACAACAGGATGGCAGCGCCCAATAGCGCCGCACCGCCATATCTGGGCTGCGGCGGCGTCGCGGTGCGGCTTTGCAGATCCATGCGAACCAGCTCGGACATGATGACGCTCCTCGAAGTGATGCGGGCCGACGCCGCATGGCGGCGGCGAGCGCGCATCGAAGTCGAACGATCAGATGAAGGTGAATATCCGCTCGCGCGGCAGCCGCGACTTGGGCAGCTCCGCGTTGAAGTCCTCGTCGCTGCGGAATCCGAGCGATACCAGTACGACGCTCGTCAAACCGCGTTCGCGCAGGCCGAGGCTCGCATCGAGCGCACGGCTGTCGAAGCCTTCCATCGGGGTCGCGTCGACGCCGAGCACGGCCGCGCCGAGCAGCAGTCCGCCCAGCGCGAGGTAGACCTGCTTTTCCATCCACTGCGCCGTATCGCGCAGCTCGTACTTGTGCATGTCGACGTACGAGCGGCGGCTCTTGTCTTGCCCGGCGCGCATCTCGGCGGTTTTGAATCGGCCGTCGGCGGACTCGCGCTCGAGGATGGCGTGCAAATGCGCGTCGTCCATGTCGATTCGCATGCACATCGCGATCACGTGCGACGCATTGACGACCTTGGGCTCGTTGTATGCGTAGCTGCCGGTCGTTGCCGCCGCGATGCGCGCACGTCCTTCCGGCGTCGCGGCCACGACGAAGTGCCACGGCTGCGAATTCACCGAAGACGGCGACTGGTGGAGCAGGGCGAGCAGCGTCTCGATCTGCGTCTGCGGCAGCGACTTGCCGCTTTCGAAGGCCTTCACGGTGTGGCGGGCATGGATGGCGTCGGCGAGGTTCATGGTGGAAACTCCGGTGGTCGGTGATGGGTAGAGGGATCAGCGCGTCGGCGCGGGGCGTGCGTCGACGCGCACGCGAAACAGCGCATACGGCTTCTGGCGCTCGTCCTTGCCGCCGTGGAACACCGGCTGGCGATGGAGCTGATTCGCGGTGAAGTACAGATAGCCGTCGGGGCCGACCGACAGCGTGTCCGGCCACAGCACGCGCGGGTCGTGCACGATGGTCTGCCATTCGCCGCCCGGCTGCAGGCGGCGGATCGAATCGTGCTCGTAATCGCCTGCATAGACGTTCCCGTTGGCATCGCTCTCGAGGCCGTCGGACGCGCCCTTCTCGCCGAGATCCTTCACGGCCGCAGCGAGTTGCGCGTCGCTGATCGACGGGTCGCGCAGCATCGCGGTCGAGATCGCGTACAGATGACGGCTCGACAGCGGGCAGTAATAGAGCGTCTCGCCGTCGGCGGACAGTGCGATGCCGTCGGAGGCAACGGTGAACGGCTTGCTCGTCCCATTCGCATCGCGGATCTTCAGCGTCTGCCCTTCGACGACCGGTACGAAGGCTGGGTCCGCGGACGTCGACACGTCGCCGGTGAGGCGGCGTATCGCCTTCCCGCTGTCGAGATCCATGACGATCAGGCCGCCGACTCCGGACAGCGACGAGTCCGTCACGTAAGCGATGCCCGCCTTGCCGACGCGAAAGTCGAAGCGCACGTCGTTCACATAGGTTTGCGCGCGCATCACGTTGGCTGGAAACACGATCGTCTTGACGACGCGGTTAGTGGCGAGATCGATCGCGACGAGTTTAGCGCCGCCGGCGACCGGCTCCGAAAAATTCGGCGCCGCGGTATCGAGCACCCACAGCCGGCCGTGGCCGTCGGCAACGACGCTCTGCACGCTCAGGAAGTGCGTGGCCGCGTGGGACGCATCGGCGCGGTTGATCTCCGCGTTCGGATAGGCGACGACGCGACCGTCGTGCAGTTCTCCGACCGTGAACGGCACCGTGTCGCCCCAACGCGGGAAGTTCACGAAGATGCGGCCGTGCTCGGTTACCGTCACGCCGGTGGGCATCGCGCCGGAAAACGTCGCGACCGTGTCGATGGCGCCGACGGTGCGCTCGGTCGCCTGTCCTGCAGGCAGCGTGTCGTGCGCCGGCGCTTGCGCGAAGGCCGGGTCGACGAGCAGGCCGAATGCCATTCCGGCCGCGAGTGCGGCTGCGTGGCGGCGGAGGGAACGGAAGCGGACGAGTTGCGGATGCGGGTAGCGCATGGTGGTTCTCCGGTCGGATGCGATGAGTTCGGAATGGCGATGCAGCATAGGTGGGCGCGCGTCAGAATCCTTCGAGGACGATCTTGCCGCGCGAGCGCCCGCTCTCGATCAGCGCGTGGGCACGACGCAGATTCGCGGCGTTGACGGTGCCGAAGTGATCGGCCAAGGTCGTGCGCAACACACCGTCGTCGATCAGCGCGGCGACGCGGTCGAGGATTTCGTGCTGCCTGACCATGTCGGCGGTTTCGAACAGGGAGCGGGTGAACATCAGCTCCCAATGGAGCGAGATCGACTTGCGCTTCAGCGGCACGGCGTCGAGGGTGTCGGGATCGTCGATGACGGCGAGCCGGCCCTGCGGCGCGAGCGCCTCGACGAGTTGCGCGTAGTGGATGTCCGTCTGCGTGAGGCTCGCAACGTAGCGCACCTGCGGTGCGCCGATGCTGCGCAGCCCTTCGAGCAGCGGCCCGGTATGGTCGATGACGTCGTGTGCGCCCAGCGCTTGCGCCCATGCGCGCGTTTCCGGGCGCGATGCGGTGCCGATCACGCGAAGTCCGGTCAGGCGACGGGCCAGTTGCGTAAGCATCGATCCGACGCCGCCAGCGGCACCGACGATCAGCAACGCGTCGCCGCCGCCGCCGCCCTCAACGAGGCCGAGGCGATCGAACAGCAGTTCCCATGCAGTCAGCGACGTAAGCGGCAATGCCGCCGCTTGCGCGTCGGACAGCGTCTCGGGCTTGCGGCCTGCGATGCGTTCGTCGACGACAACGTATTCCGCATAGGCGCCGGCCCGCGCGATCGAGCCTGCGAAAAAGACCTTGTCGCCGGGCGCGAACATCGACACATCGCTGCCGACAGCTTCGACGGTGCCCGCGGCGTCCCATCCGAGGATCCGCGGCTGTTCGGTGGGCGACCCCATGCGCACCTTTGTGTCCACCGGATTGACAGCGATCGCGCCGACCTTCACGAGCAGGTCGCGCGGCCCCGCTTCGGGCTTCGGGACGTCGGCGTCGAGCAGGGATTCCGGATGGTCGGCGGACAGGCCATGCCGTGTGTAGACAACTGCTTTCATCAATGAACTCCGAATCGTGATTGAACTGCCACCTGCCCTCGGTTGGGACTGGTCGCGGCATGTGGATGAAATACTGATCGACCGCATCTATCTGAAAAACGCGTTACATTAGGGAGGACTTTCACTCCGAGAATGAAAATGGTGCGGCTAGAGGATCTTCAACTGTTCGTGAGAACGGCGGCGCTGGGCAGCTTCTCGAGCGCAGCGAGGGAAGCCGATCTGTTGCCCGGTCAGGTAAGTGCCGCCATACAAAGACTGGAACGGGAGCTCGACACGCGCCTCTTTGCCCGTTCGACGCGCAGCCTCAAGCTCACCGCGGAAGGCGAGCAGTACCTTCCCTATGCGGAAGAAGTGCTGTCGACGATCCACGAGGGGCGCGAGCGGTTGCATGGAGACAAACAGGCGCTTCAAGGTACGTTGCGGATCGCGGCACCGTCGGATATAGGGCGCAACGCGTTGCTGTCGTGGCTCGGCGTGTTCCGCGACGCGCACCCGAAGCTCGTGCTGAGGTTGTCGTTGTCGGACCACGTGACCGACGTGTTTCGCGATCCCGTCGATGTGGCGATACGCTACGGCGCACCGGAGGCCGCGAGCTACGTCGCATTGCCGCTCGCGGAAGACAATCGCCGCGTGCTCGTCGCGTCTCCCGGATATGTGAAGCGGTACGGCGCACCGGCATCGCTCGACGAGTTGGTGCTGCACGACTGTCTGCCTTTCGTGCTCAGCGGACGTGTGTACGATCGCTGGGTTTTTCCGGCCAGCGGCGTGCGACGCCAGGTCACGGTGAAGGGCGTACTGCTTTGCGACGATGCCGAGATCGCGAGGCGCTGGGCCGTCGAAGGCCGCGGAATCGCATACAAGTCCTGGCTCGACGTCCATGACGATGTCTGCGCGGGACGACTGAACGTATTGCTGCCCGAACAGCGGGGCGAGGCGGCTCCACTGAGCCTCGTGTGCCCGCATCGTCGTCAGTTCTCGCCTGCGGTCAGATATCTCCATGCGCATCTGCGCGAGCGGATCGCGCCAATGATCGCCGCGATGCGCGACTACACGGGCGACGCGACCGAGTAGCGTGCACGGATTCACCGTGTGGTCGCGTGTGTCCTGTGGCGAATACCGAAGCTCCTGAAAAGTGGCGATCATCGGCTTTTCACTCCAGTGCGGGGCGGGGCGCCCAGAAACTCGTCAGATTAAGGTGCGGCAGCTCTGTCGTGACTTGGCAGAATTGCCCGTATTGCGGAATACCATGCAGCACGTGGCGGTACTGTGCCGTTGCCGGAGCATTCGGGAAATCGTCTCGTCGGGTATTCGCACTAGCCGGAAATATTGAATGCACCTATACGCCTGTATAGGCCGTGTGGCGGGCGGCAGCGAGAGGACGATCATCGCCGCGGCTTGAAAGCTGTTTTCGGAAATGCGCCATTGAGCGTAGGTAGACGCCTGTCTACCATTCGATCCGGTTTCACCCCTTTTCGAATTTCCATTAACGTCTTTTAAGGAGCCTGTGATGAAGAAAATTATTGCGTCGGTTCTGTACGTAACGTATTTGGCTTTCGGTGTTTCCGCCCATGCAGCAGCGCAGGACTCAGGGCCGTCCTCCGACGCCGTCGTCAGCCGGAAGGAAGTGAAGAAGGCCGAGAGGAAGGCGGAACGCTCCGCCGATCGGGCGCTGTCGCGCAAAATCGTCTGGGCCCTGTCGAAAACGAAGGGGCTGGAGGCGATCAACGCGAGGGTGTTCGTCCGCCATGGGACGGTGACGCTGACCGGCTACGTACCAGACAGTGAGCAGGTGCAGCTTGCAGCCGACAGCGCGTCGCGCGTCGCGGGCGTAACGTCCGTCGTCAACAATCTGGTGCCCGGAGAGCCGGGTCGGTGATGTTGCTCGCGCACTTCGGTTCTCATGCACGCCGAGGTGCGCGAGATCGGTTCAACGGTTATCCGTTGCATTTCGTGCCGTGAGAACCTCGCGTCGTGCATTGTCGCCTGCGAGTCGCCATTTGAACGGCGTTTTGAGCGCGCACGTAACGTCGAGAGCGACATTCATTTCAGCGCTACAGGATGAAGGGAAAAAGGGGGCCGCAGGGGATCGCGTTCGATGCGCGGCTGTGCCGATCCGCTTCTTGCCTCGTTTGATCCGCAGTAAAGCCGGGAACGCGGGAATTGATTCGTGCGCCCGCTATCGCGCCGACCTTTGCTGGCCGGCGCCCGATTATCCACATCAGTGAGAGATACATGGCACGCTTGACCACCTTGAAGCCGTCGGAAGCGACCGGCGAAACCGCAGTCGTGTTCGACCAGATCAAGACCGCGATCGGCAAAGTCCCGAATGCCTATGCGACCATCGGCACACACAGTCCCGCCGGTCTCGCGGCGATGCTGCACGTGGACGCCGCTATTGCGTCGAGTTCGCTCGAGCAGGCTGATGTCGAAGCGGTGCGCCTCGCCGTAAGCGCGCTTTCCGGCTGCGATTACTGCCTGGCGGCGCATACGATGATCGGCAAGATGGCCGGCCTCGCGCCGGATGTGATGAAGCACATTCGCGCCGGGCTGCCATCCGGTGATACCCGCCGCGACGCATTGCTCGCGTTTGTACGCTCGATCGCGACCAGCCGCGATACGGTGCCCGCTGCTGTTCTCGACGCAGTCCTGGCAGCCGGGTTTTCGGAACGCCAGGTGATCGAGACGATCCTTGTCATCACGTCGATCACGTTCACGAACCTAGTGAACCGCGTGAATGATACGACGCTGGATTTTCCAGCGGTCGACTGAGCATGTCCGTGTCCGCTCGTTTTCACGGCGCGATGCCGTGGTTACGAGTCGGTGCGGTCACTCATGTCGACCTACCTGCATGTCGCGTGGACAGCACGCGGTCGATACTGTTTGAAGCCACGCAACGAAGGCGGCCGCGATCGGGCAACCCGCCAGCTCGCGCCCGAACGATCCAATCGAGAATGGAGGTATCAATGTCTAAGCAGTATGTGGTTGCGACGATTACGGCAGACCCGCGGCACGCCGCTGAGGTGGAAGCGGCGCTGTTGGCGGCCGTTCCCGTCGTCCGGACCGAGGATGGATGCGAGCAGTACGATCTGCACCAACACAGTGGCGCTTCTCATCGCTTCACGATGATCGAACGATGGCGGGACGAGCACGCGCTCAAGGTGCATGGCGAAGCGCCAGCTTTCCAGACGCTTGCGCGTGCGCTCGACGGCAAGGCTACACTCGACGTCGCGTTGCTCGAGAAAATTATTTGAACGTGCGGATATCGGCTCTGAAAGAGGCGGCGGCTTAGGGGAATCCCAGCCGCCGCAGTTTTTTCGCGCGACGGAACCACGCTGACCGTGCGCCGAGTCGCTCATCTGGTCAGCGCGGCCAGCAATGGCGCGACGAGTGCGGTCAGGATGCCG
Organism: Burkholderia sp. KCJ3K979; assembly: GCF_016759955.1. NCBI lineage: Bacteria > Pseudomonadati > Pseudomonadota > Betaproteobacteria > Burkholderiales > Burkholderiaceae > Burkholderia > Burkholderia sp. KCJ3K979. The sequence continues at coordinate 10,513 of NZ_JACFYV010000054.1, read as the reverse complement.
CTCATTCCGATCGCCAGCCCGCCGAACGCGCCCGCCGTTTCGCTGATACTCAGCATTCTCGCGGCGGCCAGCCCGTGGCCTGCGGTTCCGGCCGCGAGACCGTGCGCACGGGCGTCGACGATGCGCATCACCTTCATGGCCACGCCGATCTGCAACACGGCCGCAATGCCGGTAAGCAGCGTGAACGTTGCGGTCAGCGACGGGTCGCCGCCGATGTCGCGAGAGATGCTCATTGCGATGGGCGTGGTCGCCGAATGTGCAATCAGCGACGCCGTCACCACCGGCGTCGCACCCAGCGCCTTGCTGATGAATGCGGCGCTGCCTGCTGATACGATCGAACCGATCGCGAGTGCCGGGACGAGCGCGCGGGCGGTTCGGCGAATGTGGTGCAAATTACGGAACATCGGGATCGCGAGCGCGACGGTCGCGGGTCCGAGCAGAAAGTGCACATACTGTGCGCCCATCAGATAATCGCTGTATTGCACATGCGTGATCGACAGAAAACCGACGAGCATCAGCACTGCGACGAGAACAGGGTGAGCGAGCACGTGTCCGTGCGCCGCCCGATTCACGACCTGCCCGATCCGATATGCGACCAGTGTTGCGAGTAACCCCCAAAGCGGTTGGTGTTGCAACGCGGCCCACGCAGAGGCGAGATCAGACGTCATGTTCCGACTCCGTTTCAGCAGCGAGCGTTTTGCTGAGTCGCTCCATGGCCCATCCGGTCGTCGCGAGGCCGAGCAACGTCGACACGAATATGGCGGCGGCGATGCGCCACCAGTCCGCCGCCAACCGATCGAATTCGGTTATCAGGCCCGTGGCCGCGGGCACGAACAGCATCGCGAGCCACGACAACAGGCTTCTGCCGAATCCTTCGAGTTCCTGCGATGGCCCGCCCTTCCACATCAGAACACCGAGCAGCAACAGCATGCCGATCAAGGGGCCCGGAATCGGCGCATGCGTCAGTTGCGCGAGTAGCTCGCCGACGAGCTGGCTGACGAGAAGTATCGACAACGCATTCAACATGATGGATATGCCGTGGAAGGGGCGCGAAACACGCGTTCATGCAATCAGAGCAGTCATCGGGATTGTCGTACGTCGCTCGGCCGACGAGTAGCTCGAGATGGCGAGAAGCAGTTTCTGCAATAGACAGAAAATGGCGCTACCGACCCCAGCCAGCCGGTTGCCCGCCATTGTGGTGGGCGGGCGGCCGATTGCTGCGACGTGGGCGCGGGGTCCGCGCGTCCCACGACGCAACGCCGATGCGTGAGAGGTTTTGACGATGTCATGGTTGAAGCGAAGCCCGGCACACGTCGACGCCGCGCTGCGCCTTAACCGACGCGCGCGACACGAGCAGGCTGCCGGTCGCCAGCGCCAGGAATGCCAGCGAACTGCCGATCGTGCCTGTCAGGCCGAAGGCGGGATAGACCCACCCCGCGACGGCCGAGCCGACGCCGATACCGCAAAACACGAACGACGCCGTCAACGCCAGCGCGATGCCTCGCCATTGCGGCACGAGTTCGACGATGCGCCGCTGCTGCGACGGCCACAGCAGGTCGGTCGCGAACGCCCATGCGAGCAGCGCGACGAACAGCAGCCGCAGGTTCGGGGGCGTGAAGCGAAGAAATACGAGGTCGAGCGCAAGCAATGCGAGACCGGCGAACAGCATCGCTTCGGCGCTATAGCGGCGCGCGGCGCGAGTCACGAACAGGTTGCCGGCGATGCCCGCGACGCCCAGCACAACGAGCGCGGTCGATACCGTATCGGCACCCGCGTGGAACACATCGCGAATGATGGGCGCGATGAAGGCATACGTCGAGTAGACGCCAGCCGCGATGAAGAATACGACCAGAAACGCACTGAGCGTATCGGTGCGCGTCAGCAGCGACGCAACCGTTGCAAATTCGATGTTTTCTCCCTGGCTCGTGTCGGGTATGGCGGCGACAATGAGCGCGGCGGTCGCCGCGCCGGCGAGTCCAATGACGAGAAAGAGCGCTCGTGCGCCCCATGCGTGCGCAATCCATGCGGACAATGGCATGCCCACCAGGCCGGCAACGCTCAGGCCAAGCAGCACGATAGCGATCGCGCTGCCCTGTTCGTCGCGTTCGACGAGGCTGGACCCCAATGCGCCGAGCACCGGGCCGATGAAGCCCGCGCCGAGGCCCATCAGTACCCGCGACAGCAGCAGTACCGGATAATTCGGCGCGGCTGCCAGCAGAAGCGCCGCGGCACTGAACAGTGTCAGGCCGAGCAGCACCTGGCGACGCCGCCGCAGGTGACCAAAGCCGACCTGCAGGAGCGGCGCGGCAAACGCGAACGTCACTCCAAACACGGTAACGAGGTAAACACTCTGAGAATCCGCGAGTCCCCACTGACGCGAGATCGCATCGAGACTGCCGACGACGGAGAGCGCCCCCGTTGCCTGTACGAAGTATGCGAGGCTCAGGATGCGAAGCGCGCGTTTCGTGCGCGCTGAAAAGGGCTTAGCCATGTGTGGTCCTTTCGAGTCCAGGGAAGCGCGCACCCCGGCAAGCCCGCCGGACGCGCACGGGTCAACCGGTCAACCACCGAGTGCATGCAGAACCAGCTCGGTCGCGACGTGCCATGCGCCCGCGGCGCAGATCAACAGTCCGAGCGTTTGACGTAGTGGGCGTGACATAGGGCCTCAACCAGCAGTCAGCAGCGTGTAATTAGCTGCCTTCGTAACGTCGGCCCGCGGATTCGAGATCGCGTTTTCCATCACGCCGACGATCTTTCCGCCACTGACGAGCGCAGGCGCATCGTGACTCGGCAGCAGAAACCGGCTGGTTGCGAGCGCGCGCTTGATCGCGCGCTTTTCGTCGAGCGTTGACATCGCACGATTAGCGGTAATCGTGGGCTCGTGCGCCGCCTGATCGAGGATCGGATCGATCAGTTGGTCCTTCAGGTTGTATGCAATGTCGCCGCTGATATTAGCGATGCCTTCGTCGGTTTCGACGAGCACCGACAGAGAACCCGGCGTATGGGCACCGGAAAGGCGGACAGCGACGCCCGGAATGACCTCCTCCTCGAAAGTACCGTCGACGTCGAACAGACGGATCGCGCCACGCGTGTGCAGGCGATCGATCAGATGCTTAGTATCGGCGGCGGTGTACATCAGCGGGCCCATGATCCCTGACGCGGCGAATTCGAGTTCGCGGCGTGAGATCCCTACGGTGGTCGTCATCGGGAACCGGTCCGTCATGCCGACGTGATCGATGTGCGCATGCGTATGCACGATGTGACGGATGTCGCCCATCTTCAGCCCGTGCTGGGCAAGGTGATGTTCGATCGTCATCTCAGGCGTCACCTCGTACGGTAGGCCGAACGCCGCGTACTGCTCGACGTTGCGCGAGCCCGTATCGACGAGGACCGGATGAGTGCCGCCGGTGATCAGGAAGCCCAGCACGGGGATCGTTACCTGCTTGCCGGGTTCGCGAAACAGCACGAGGCCGCTCGAATCGAGCGACATGTTGCCGAAGTTGATGGGATGGATCTTCAGGGCCATGGCTGCTCTCCGTTTAGATCGGCACTTTATTGAACCGATTGGTTCAGTATGGAGAAACCGAGGTCGTGACGCCAATTAAAAAAACCAATCGGTTCAGAAAGTCCGCCCTATCGGCCAGCAGCCGGGCGATGGTGCTTCAGAGAACGCGCAGCGCTTGCATAAAAGAGCCGACCGCGTCGCTTTCCGCCAGTTCGGGCAGATTACGTTCGATGCAATAACCGGCAAAGAACACCGTGACGATCGTGGCGATGGTGGCGGCAGGGAGCCGGTGAGGTTCCGCCTCGATGTTTTCGATGATCTGCGGCATCAGTCGGTGGTGGTACGCGCCGACGATCTCGCGTACACGCTCCGATAGCGACGGGAATTCGCGGATCGAATTGACTGAGAAACAGCCCACGCAGCCGTTGTCTTGCGGATCGCCGAGCCGAAGAAAGCGCTCGATGTTGCCGTAGCCCCTCGGCTCTGCGGTGAGGATCTGCTGCGCACCCCGATGCTCGTAGTAATAGAGGAGGCTATGCAGGAACAGGTCTTCCTTGTCCTCGAACTCCGAATAGAGTCCGGACTTGTTGACGCCGGTTGCTTGTTCCAGTTGCTGGAGCGATGTCCCGGCGAAGCCGTATTTCCAAAAGACCGGTAGCGTCTTTTCCAACACGCCGTCTCGGCTGAATTTTTTGGGTCTGCCCATTTCGGAACACCGCGCGATGAGATGCGAGCATTTTAAACCGAACGGTTCAGTTAGGTGTCGGCATTCGCGTTCAGTGTGCGTCTGGCTGTGTTCGACCGACCAGGATCCCGTCATCGTTGCATGCCGAAGCAGGGCGACCTCCGAGGCCGCTACTGGGAAATGGTGATGGCCGGCGCCTGTCTCGTGCGGGGGCAACACAGTCGCGCATCCGGGAGGAAAGTCGCGACGCTCGGAGCTAGCCGGGAGGGTTGCCACGGGCGACATGGACAGCTGTTCCGTCCACCTTCTGTCCGGCGCTCGGGCGAGGGCGAAAATGCGTCTTCGGCCTGGACGACCCGCGGCGTGCGGTGCCGGTGTTCGTTCGCCACGCGCCGGTGCACATGGACCTGCTCGTGACGATGCGCCGCAGTGGGAGGCAACCGGAGCCAAGGCATCAGCGAATTGCATGCGTCGCGCCGCTGGCGGTCGGTCAAATACTGGCCGGAACCTCTGCGCGCCCTCTATTACGCATTGCTGGGTGCCGCAGCACGATCGCCGAGAACATTCGCGCGACGGATCTCATCCCGCACGTGACGGACGGAGGGTTGCGCACTGTCGACACGGGCCCGGCGCGTCCGCGGCAGACCGACCGCGGCCGATTGCCCGTGAGATTGTGCGGTATGCATGATATCTCTATGGGCGACGTGGTCAACGCAGTCGCGAAAAAGCCTGAGGATCAACCGAACATCGGCATCATCGCGATGGCGTGATGCGGGGTTCGACGGAGGTTGGCAAATCCAGCCTCTTGCTATCGACCGCATCTCGGGCCAGCGCGTCGATTACAGCAATGATCGAATTGAACAGCCCGGAGAGTTTGTCCGCATGCATACTGACGCGCGCAAGCATTTCGAGCTGCTCTGGGAGCGTGGCCTCTGCTTGCCAGCTCATGAAGTGCTCATTTTGAATCGGTAACATGCCTCGTTGTCGGGCGTAGTAGCGCTGGATTCGTCCACGCTGTAGGCGTTCAGGTCTGTCTCATAGTCTGTCTCGAAGATTGAATGGCCCGAAGAAATCAGGCAAGTCACAGTGCTGCCGGCCTGATATCGATTGCTATATAGGCGAGGATTTGGCGGACGGCGTTCGGGATGCCTGTCTCTTCGAGCTTACCTCGCTCGCGAATTCCAGCAGGACCGCGTGAGCCGGTACCGCTCAAAGCAGTAGAAGGCTCGGAACCAAAAAATTCTGTCTGTCTGATCATTTTGATTCTCAGCCGCTGAGTTTAAACGGTCCACTCCGACCTACCGCATAATCCTGTAGCATCGCGAGCGTGCCCGCCGGCATGTCGCACCGAAGCCGCATGCCCGCTTTTTTTCGTCTGTCGCGGTATCGCAGGTAACCACCGCCGATGCCGATTCGCGTGAGGTCAGTATGCGTCGCATTGGACTTGTTCTCGTCCCACAGTTTCAAGTGATGAGTCTGCTCGCATTGTCCGTATTCGATATCGCCAATCTCCGTGCTGGCCGTTCCGTATACGAAGTCAGCGTGATCTCGGAAGACGGGGGCCCGGTTGCGGCGTCTTTCGGCATGTCTGCGTCGACGGAGTCGGCGCGAATGTCGGACCTGCATACGGTGTTCGTCGGTGCATCGCTGTCGACCCCGCCGCAGGGGCTCACGAACGGCATGCGCGAACTGCTCCTGGAACTATCCGGCAAGGTTGAGCGAATGGCGTCTATTTGCATGGGTGCGTTCCTCCTCGCCGAAGCGGGGCTGCTGGACGGGCGCCGCGCTACGACGCATTGGGCTTTTCTCGACCAGTTCAGCGACCGCTATCCGGCCGTGACGGTCGAGCGGGACTGCATCTTCGTGCGAGACGGTACGCTCTGGAGCTCGGCAGGAATGAGTACGGCCATCGACATGGCACTCGCGATGCTCGAAGACGATCTGGGCCCAGACGCCGCCTTCCAGGTGGCGAAGGATCTCGTGATCGAGCGCTGGCGACGTTCAGGGTCGCAGCCGCAGTCTTCCGTGCTGATCGAACATCCGGCACGTACCAACCGAATCCACGACGTCATCACGCACATCCGAGCGAATCTCGGAACCGACCTGACCGTCGACAAGCTGGCCGACGTGGCGAAAATGAGCAGGCGCCAGTTTACGCGCCGCTTCAAGGATGAAACAGGGCTGACGCCCGCAAAGGCAGTCGAGCGCATCCGTCTCGAAACCGCCCGGGATTTCGTGACGGGCTCATCGTGGACCATCGACACGATCGCACGTGAGACCGGATACGCCGATCCCGAACGGATGAGGCGATCGTTCATGCGTGCCTTCGGCCAGCCGCCGCAGGCGTTGCGTCGGCAACGCAAACCGGAACAAACGGGCACCGACTGAGCGGCGCCGGCCGCTACCGCATTCCGCCCTGCAACATCATGGCCCGAAACGAGGGAACTGCGTCCCTCCGTGCGCGGCCTTCGTCAATAGAATGTTCTCTGTTGGGGGCACCGGATTCCGCATGCCGAACCGACGACGACCCGTTGCCAGCGGGTCGCACGCGTGGCGGTTGGCGTTCTCGCGGAACCGCCTCATGCAGCGTTTCCGTCGCCTCTCCGGCCGCGTGAGCCGAACGCAAGTGCTCTGCCGGCCCGCCATGGCCGGGGTCACGCTTGCCGCCCGAAGCCTGACGAGAAGTCGAACGCCCCCGTCGTCGTATCGCACGAGAGGCGTTTCGCGACGATGTAGCTGAAACTGAATGAATGGTTGGGGCGCAGGATATGTCAGATGCAGCGACGCAAGACGATTCGACCGCGGTGGTATACGTCGTCGACGACGATCCGGCCATGCGTGCATCGCTCGATACGCTGTTGCGATCGGTGGGCTTGCGTGTCGTGACGTTCGCGACTACCGCGGAGTTGCGCGCAACGCAGCGGGAAAACGTCACGAGCTGCCTGCTTCTCGACGTGCGGTTGCGCGGCGAGAACGGACTGATGTTCCAGCACGCGCTGGACCGCCCGCCGATTCCGATTGTCGTCATCACCGGGTTCGCCGATGTCGAAGTGTGCCGAAAGGCGCTGAAGGGCGGGGCCGTCGACTTTCTGGTCAAACCCTTCACCGATCAGGAGTTGATCGACGCGGTGAATCTCGCGCTGTCGCTCGATGCGGCGCGGCGGGTCCGCAACGACACGCGCCACGAACTGCAGCAGTCGTTCGAGTTGCTCACGCGCCGTGAGCGCGAAGTGCTGGCTTACGTCGTCAGCGGAGCATTGAACAAGCAGATCGCGTCGCACCTCGGCTTGAGCCTGATTACGATCAAGCAGCACCGCGCGTCGGTGATGCGAAAGATGAACGCATCGTCGCTCGCCGATCTAGTGCGCAAGTCCGAGGTAATCGGCGTGTCGCTGTCGACATGACGTAGCACACCACGACCGTCATGCAGCGAGGTCCGGTTCCGGTCGATGCACGGGAAGGGCGAACGAGAAGCAGCAGCCGGCACCCAGCTCACCGCGTGCCCAGATTCGTCCGTTGTGCGCGTCGACGATGGAGCGGGCGACCGTGAGGCCCATCCCCATGCCGTCGGATTTGCTCGTGAAAAACGGCTGGAAAAGCTGATCGATCGATTGCTGCTCGATACCGGGCCCGGTGTCACGCACGTCGAATACGACATCGGATCCCTCCTGCCTGACCGAGACCGTGAGCGTTCGCTCTGGCGACGGGCCACTTTCGATCGCCTGAATGCCGTTCATCAGCAGGTTCGCGAGCACTTGTTGGACTTGCAGCGGATCGGCAAAGACGTGCGCGCCGGGATCGATCGCGCTGTCGACACGAACGTCCCGCGCAGCGGCTTCGGGTGCGATGAGGAACAACGCAGCCTGCACCGCGTCAGCGGCCGCGAAGTCGACGCATTTGACCGGTGCCTTGCCCACGAAGCCGCGGATCTTGCGGCAAATTTCCGTCGCGTCGCGCGTCCAGCGCGCTGCCTGCGCGATCGCGTCCGCGGCTTCAGCGATGTCGGGCTCGTCGCGTGCGAGCCAGCGCAACGCCGCTTCGGCCGCCGAGCCGGCCGCCGACAGCGGTTGGCTGACCTCATGCAGAATCGAGGCTGACATCTCACCGAACAGCGAAATGCGCGCCGCACGTGCCGCTTCGGCGCGCAATGCGTCGAGCCTGTCGGCGTTTTCCTTCTGTTCGGTCACATCGAACGCATAGAAATGCAGCCGCCGATAACCGTCCTCGTTCTTCGGCAGCGAGCAGCGCCATACGATCGGCACACGGCGGCCCTTGAATGTCAGCAGCGTGCGCTCGCCCTGGCAGGTCGCGCGATTCTCGTAGATTGCGCGCAGCACCGCGCAGTTGCTGAGTCGGTCAGCCGGCAACAGTATCTCCGCATGCTGCAGGAAATGCTCTTTCGATTCCGCTTCGAAGAGGCTCACCACTGCGTCGTTGGCCGCCACGAACGCGTGCAGGCCGCGAAGGGTCGAGACGGCCTGCGGATGCTCGTCCAAATAGCGGTCGAAATCGTCGATGCCGGCGCGCCGGAGCTCGCTCATCGCCCGATAGACGCGCGACCAGTCCTCGATAAGGATCGGGATTGGCGCCGACATGAAAAGCTCGTTTTCCGCGGAGGGGAGACCAGAGGGCCGGTCGAGCGTGACGATTGCGGACATTGACATGGGGACGTGGTGCTCGCGCTGGGCCTCGCGCGATGCGCGAGACCGGATGACCGTAAGTGAAGCATCTGAAGCATCGGGGCGACGGACGACGCGTTGCGTGCGCGTTCGATGCAGCTTCAACTATAAGTCAGATCGGTCGTGTCTCGCTTGGCGTGAATCGGCCGCCCGGCCACTCTTACGCATGGCGGGTGCAATGGTGCACACCTTGGTATGGGCGTGCATCGACCAGAGGCTGATGGATCGCGGAAATTAGTTCCCCTAGACTGCGCTTCAACGTGAACGATGTGTGTGGCGTAGGGCGTCGCAAAGCCGCGCGGTTCGCGGCTCCGACGACAGAATTCGCCGTCGTGTTCGCAGCACATGCGCGTTCGATGCGAGGGGAACCGTAGATATGACACAGCCAATGTTCGCACACGACGATGTTTTCGAAGGTGCTCTGCTGCGCCTGCTGGATCCATCGAGGATGCCCGGCACGCGCGACGGCTTGCCGGGAACGGCAGGCCGACACAGGCGGCGAGGGTGCGGCACACGCAACGACGGAGCTGACGATGCCGCGGCGTCGCCGGCGTCCACGCGGATCAGGATCGTAGAGATCCTGTCGGATACGTCGGTCAGTGTGCGCTGGAGCGATCCGAGATTCGGGCATTTCGGCGAACAGGTGTGGCAATGCGTGACTGCGCGAACGTCGTCGCGTTGCGTGCTGACGGGCATGCCGATCCGTTGCGGCGACCGGGTATATCGGCCTCAGGGGCGTGGGCGCACCATTCCGTGCAACTGGGACAGGATGATCCATGCAGCGGCCGTCACGCCTGCCCGGTTACGCCGCGCCGACAACGAGTGAAGCGCGAACGGATGCTGCCGGTATGGGCGGCACCATACCTCGGCATGATTGTCGCGGCACGGCATCGCGGATACGCTGTCCGAAATCCGGTTGCGTTCCCGGCTTCGGCCAGCGAGTGCGACGTCACGCGAGACACCCAGTGCACGACAAGACGGTTTGCATCATCGACGATGAAGTGGCGATGAGACAGTCGCTGGAATCGCTCGTGCGATCGATGGGCGTCCGCGTGAGGCTGTACGCGTCGGCCGAAGCGTTTCTCGAATATGGAAGGAACGGGCCGTCGCACTGCATCGTATGCGATATCCAGATGGCGGGCATGTCGGGCATCGAATTGCTCGACTGTCTGCGCGCGGGGTGTTGCGATGTGCCGCTCATCTTCGTGACTGCGCATCCGAGTACGGGCCGCCTGATTGAAGCGCGACGTCTCGGCGCATTGTGCGTGCTGGAGAAACCGTTCGATCCGCGCGAACTTGTGCAGTGGCTGATGCGAGCGCTTGCGGGATGCTGAAGGGTTGGCAGGCAAGCATGTGGCTAGAACAACGGTCCTCGGGTCAGAGCACCGCGGTTGCGCGTTTTGACTGCGTGGTTTCGATTTAAAACGACAGGATCATTTATGGAAAACGACAAGCCCAGTCTCGGCGCGAGAACGCAGTTCGTCGACGTCGACGGGCGGCGCCTGGCGTATCGCACGTCGTAGAGCAAAGCAAAGATGTCAATTCGAGGTGTCCGTCGCACGTGGCTCTTCGCGCCCGAGTTGACGACATTATCGACAATCTCACCGAAATAATGTCGTCACTTCGTCTATGTCCGAAGCAAAG
>NZ_JACFYV010000053.1:0-37057 GCF_016759955.1 Burkholderia sp. KCJ3K979 | reverse complement strand
TCGTGTAATCGACTGTAATTGATTTTTATGGATTTTCCGGGTCCGAATTGCAGGTTGTTGTATGCGAGGTCAAGTGCTCGTCGCCGCGTAATCGGTTGTAATTGATTTTGGTGAGCGAATGAATTGATATTGTCCTTGACGCGCTAATGACGTGTCGTCGGACTCAAATTCATAACGCTTAGTGAATGGAGATTAACCATGGCTTCCGAAATCACGCTTGCATCAAGCGCGCAGGACATCAACATCATCGCGGTGATCGATACGGAATGGGTCAAGAAGACGTATCCGAACCCGAGCCAGAATCAGGCCGCGCCGACCGGCATCGCCCACAATGGCCAGTTCCTGATCTGCACCGGTGCGCGTGGCGTCAAGGGGCAGGGCACGGCCGACCTGGAAATCACCGCATACCCGGGTGACCGCGTCCAGTTCACCGGCGTGTCGATCTACGACAACTCCGACGATGCCGTGATCATCTACAACATCCCCCGCTATCAAGGCGACGAGGTATTCAACCCGTTCGTCTGCAACACGGTCGTCCGCAATGGCGCGGTGGAACCCAACCCGGATTCGGGGACCCGCAACGGCCTCCCGCCGCTGAAGAAGCAACTCACGTTCGCGACCTTCGACTCGTCGGTCCGGCGAAGCGGGACGGAATATTTCGGCGTTTGCTTCGCGCTTTACAAGCTCGTCGGCGGGCAGAACCAGGAACTGTTCGGCTACTACTGGTGGGACCCGAAGATCATCGTTCCGGCCTGACCCGCTGCTGTCGGCTTCAGCGCCCGAGCACGCGGAAACGCGTGTGCAAGCAGAGGTGCAGGGCGGGCGCTGTTTCAGCGTAAGCGCGCCATCCTCCGCACCTCGTGCGGGAAGTCGGCGGCGCAGGGTGGTGCCCACGATCATGTCCGTGGGCACCACCGTTCTGCGTAGCGGCGAAGCAGCGCGATCCGGTTGCGCGGCGCTACACAGTCTTGTACGGTGAGCGTTCCTCGTTCGAACCGGAGCCCGCCGCGTGAGCCGTACCGCCAACCGATCCGCCGTACCGTCGCCGTTCTGGCGCGATACCGCGCTGCCGTTCATCGAGGCGCGCACCGTCGACGACGGGCGCGCGATCTGCTACGCGAAGCACACGCACGACACGTTTTCGGTGGGCGCGATCGTCGGCGGCACGAGCACGTACGTGAACGGCGCGACGAACGCGCACGTCGGGCGCGGCGTGCTGGTGATCATCGACCCGGAGCAGGTGCACGCATGCAATCCGTACGGCCCCGATGCATGGGCGTACCGGATGGTCTATGTCGACGTGCCGTGGCTCGCGCGGCTGCAACATTCGCTGGGCGGCGATCCGAACCGCGATTTTCACGGGTTCTCGCCGAAGTTGACCGAGCGCGGCGATCTGTTCGCGCGATTTGGCGGCTTCTACCGCACGCTCGTGTCGCCCGGCATCGATGCGCTCGGCAAGGAGAGTGCGGCGGTCGAATTCTTCACGGCGTTGCACGGCGCGCTCGACCGCGAACTGCCCGACCCGCGGCCGGGCGACGACAACGCGAAGCTCGCGCGCGCGGCCGACTACATCGCCGCCCATTGCCGCGAGGCCGTCACGCTCGATGCGATCTGCGCGGCGGCCGACCTGTCGCCGTCGTACCTGATCCGCGCATTCAATGCGCGTTACGGGATGACGCCGCATGCATTCCTGATCGATCGGCGCGTGCAGTACGGCCGCACCGAATTGCGGCGTGGCAGGCCGATCGCCGAAGTCGCGCTCGACGCCGGCTTTGCGGACCAGGCACACTTCCAGCGCGCGTTCCGGCGGATCGCGGCCGCGACGCCCGGCCAGTACCGCAGCGCGATGCGCTGAACGCCATGGGCACGACGGCTACACGTCGAGCAGAAACAGCGCGCTGCCCGCGAGCAGCAGCGCCATCAGCCGGTTGAACACGCGCATGCGCCGCGCGTTCGCGAGCCGGTGTCGCAGCGACGCGCCCGCATAGCCCCAGCATGCGATCGACGCGAAGCAGATCACCAGATACAGCGCGGCGAACTGCCAGACCTGCGCGCGATCGCCATCGGCCGCATACGCGCCCATCGCGGCCACGCACGCAAGCCACGCCTTCGGATTGAGCCACTGCATCGCCGCGCCGGACGCCGCCGACGGGCCGGCCACGTCGGGATCGGCCGACAGCCGGCCGTCGTCGAGCGCGAGCCGCAGCGCCATATACAGCAGGAACGCGATCCCCGACCACTGCGTGGCCGTCGTCAGCACGGGCCAGTGCGCGAGCGCCGCGTGCAGGCCCAGGCCGATCAGCAGGAACAGCGCGACGAAGCCGAGCGTCGCGCCCGCCGCGTAGCGCAGGCTCGCGCCGAGGCCGTGGCGGGCGCCCGCGCTGAGCGCGACGATGTTGACGGGACCGGGGGTGATCGACGAGGCGAGCGCGAACGCGGCCATCGAAACCAGCATGCTCATCAGGTGTCTCCATGCGACATGTCGAAAGTCGCATCGAGACTACGGGCGCGGCGTCGGCCCGTATTGAAGAAAACTGCCCTCGGCGGGCGCGGCCGCCGTCAGTGCAACGCGCGCGGCGCGTGCGTCGGCCGGACGCAGCGGCCCGCCCGGGGACGGCTGCGTCGACACCGAGAAGCCGAACGTGTTGACGCCGCCCGAGCACGCGACGAACACGCCGCCGCCGTGCATCTCGGCCACGGCCTTGACGATCGACAGTCCGAGCCCGTGGTTTTCCTTGCTGTTCGCGCGCGCTTCCTCGAGCCGGTAGAAGCGCTCGAACACGTGCGAGCGCTGCACCGGGTCGATCGGCTCGCCGGGGTTCGACACGGCCATCTCGACGAGCGTGTCGCGGCGCGTGATCGTCACGTTCAGCGTCGCGCCGGGCGCCGAATGCTGGATCGCGTTGATCAGCAGGTTCGTCATCGCGCGGCGGAACAGCGACGGATCGACGGCCGCGCGCGCGTCGCCGTGCAGTTCGGCACGCAACTGCGCCTCGTCGAGCGGAATTTCGAGGAAGTCGAGCATGCGCCGCACCTCGTCGGCGAGCGACACGTCCTTCAGGTCGCTCGCGCGCTCGCCGCGGTCGCTGCGCGACAGGAACAGCATGTCGTTGATGATCACGCGTAGCCGCTCGAATTCCTCGAGGTTGGACTGCAGCGTCTGGCGCATCCGGTCGACCGAGCGGTCGCGGCTCGTCAGCGCGACCTGGGTCTGGCCGATCAGGATGCTGATCGGCGTGCGCAGCTCGTGCGCGACGTCCGCGTTGAACGCTTCGAGCCGCGCGTAGGTTTGCTGGATGCGTTCGAGCGCGCCGTTGAACGACGTGGCGAGATCGCGCAGCTCGGTCGGCAGCGCGTCGGTGTGCAGCCGCTGGCGGCGGTTCGTCGCGCTCACGCTCGCCGCGTCCTGCGACAGCCGGTCGAGCGGCGCGAGCCCGAAGCGCGCGACCGCGCGGCTCAACAGCAGCGTAATGACGGTGGCCGTCGCGATCAACGCGGCCAGCGTCCATGCGAAACGACGCAGCATCCGCTGCGTGCGCTCGCACGACGACGCGACGATCAGCTTCACGTCCGGGCGCTCGCCGCTGCCCGCGATCGCGACGGTCTTCGTCATCACGTCGTAGCTGCTGTTGTTGAGCGCGTACTGCTGGAACGCGCCGAACGGTTGGCCGACGGGCACGCCGTCGACCGAATGGCCGAAGCGGAAATCGGCGTCGGGGCTGTCGATCTGATAGCGCGTCGACCCGTCCGGCGGTTCGAGGTCGGCGAGCTTTTCCTGCATCAGGCGGCCGCGTGCGGCCGTGGTCGCGTGCGACACGATCATCGCGGCGACCTTGGCGCGGGTGTCGATCGTCGCGCGCAGCTCGGCGAGCAACTGGCGCTCCATCATCACGAACAGCCCGCAGCCGACCAGCGTGAACACGAGCAGCGACACGATGCCGAACATCGCCGAGAGCCGCAGGATGATCGAGCGTTTCATGCGTGTTTCTCCACGTCGCCGTCCTCGCGCGCCTCGAGCACGTAGCCCATCCCGCGGATCGTATGCAGCAGCTTGTCCGCGAACGGGCCGTCGAGTTTCGCGCGCAGGCGCTTGATCGCCGTCTCGACGACGTTCGCGTTGCTGTCGAAGTTCACGTCCCACACGAGTTCGGCGATGGTCGTCTTCGACAGCACCTCGCCGCTGCGCCGCGCGAGCACGCCGAGCAGCTGGAATTCCTGCGCGGTCAGGTCGAGCCGCGCGCCGTCGCGGCTCGCGCGGCGGCCGATCAGGTCGACGCGCAGGTCGCCGATCGAGATCAGCGTCGATTCCTGCACGCGGGCGCGGCGCGTCAGCGCACGCAGCCGTTCGATCAGTTCGAGGAATGAGAACGGCTTGGTCAGGTAGTCGTCGGCGCCGCCGCGCAAGCCCCGCACGCGGTCGTCGACGCGATCGCGCGCGGTCAGCATGATGACGGGCGTCTGCTTCTGCGCGCGCAATGCACGCAGCACGCCGAAGCCGTCGAGCTTCGGCAGCATCACGTCGAGCACGACCACGTCGTAGTCGAATTCGACGGCTTTCCACGCGCCGTCCTCGCCATCGAGCGCGGTGTCGACGACCCAGCCTTCCTCGGTCAGGCCGCTCTTCAGGTATTCGACGACTTTCGGTTCGTCTTCGACGATCAGTACTTTCATGTTCGTTGTCCGCGTAACCGGGTTAAGGGCAGGTCAAGGGCCGACGCCCGCGCCGCGCTGCGGGGCCGCCGACGCGACGTCGGACGGCGCCGGGCCGTTCGCCGCATCGCCGTCCCAGCCGCCGCCGAGCGCCTTCGCGAGAAACACGACGAGCGCCGCGCGCTGGCCCTGGATCTGCACGGCCTGGCGTTCGCTCGTCAGCAACTGCTGCTGGGCCGTCAGCACGTCGATGAACGGCGTCAGGCCGCCCGCGTAGCGGTCCTGCGCGAGCGAGACGAGCTTGCGTGCGTCGTCGACGGCCGCGGAAGCCTGCTGCGCGGCCTGCGCGAGCACCGACAGGCCGGTCACCGCATTTTGCACCTCCTGGAACGCGGTGAGCACGGTCTGCCGGTAGCTGGCCTGCGCGGCGACGTAGCCGGCCTGCGCGAAATCGACGCCGGCCTTCAGCTTGCCGCCCTCGAGCAGCGGCTGGCTGAGCGACCCGCCGACCGACCACAGCAGCGCCGGCACGGTGAACAGGCCGGCGAAGCGGGTCGCGTCCCAGCCGATGTCCGGCGACAGCGTGATACGTGGGAAATACGCGGCGCGCGCGACGCCGATCTGCGCGTTCGCGGCGGCCATCGCGCGCTCGGCCGACGCGACGTCGGGGCGCCGCTGCAGCAGGTCGCTCGGCATTCCGGTCGGCAGCGCGGGCGCGTTGATCGGCACCACGCGCGGCGGCAGCGAGAAGGCGGGAGCCGGCGTGCCGACCAGCGTCGCGATCGCGGTTTCGACCTGCGCGCGTTGCTGCATCAGCAATTGCGCCTGCGTGCGCGTCGCGTCGAGCTGCGCGCGCTGCTGCAACAGGTCGAGGCCCGACACCGCGCCGAGGTCGTGGCGCGCGCTGACGTAATCGAGCGCCTTCTGCTGCAGGTCGATCGAGCGCTTGACGACGTCGATCTCGGTGTCGAGCTCGCGCAGCGTGAAATAGCTCGACGCGAGGTCGGCGCTCAGCACGAGGCGCGCGTTCGCGAAATCGTCACGCGACTGCTCGGTGCTGGCCTGGGCGGCTTCGACGTTGCGCCGCACGCGGCCGAACAGGTCGAGTTCGTAGCTGACCGCCGCGCCGACCTGGATCTCGTTCTGCACGGTCGACATGCTCTGCGTCGCGTAGTTGGTCTGCGGCCGGTCGGCGGAGATCTTGAAGCGCTGGCCGCTCGCGTTCAGCCCGACGGCCGGATACTGTGCGGACGCCACCGACGCGAGCGTCGCCTTCGCCTGGTCATAGCGCGCGGCCATCGCCTTCAGGTTCTGGTTGTTGCGCAGCGCGTCGGCTTCCAGTGCGTCGAGCTGGGCGTCGCCGAACGCGGTCCACCAGGCGGGATCGAGCGGCGCGCGGGCCGGCGCGGCCGGCTGCCAGTATGCGTCGGCCGGGTCGAGCCGCCACGCGGCCGGCGTATCGACGGGCGGGCGCCGGTAATCCGGGCCGACCGTGCAGCCGGCGAGCACCGCAGCCGCGACGATCGCGACGGCGCCGATCGCGGCCGGGTGCACGCGGGGGCGCATCGCGATCACGACTTCGCCCCCGCGACGGCCGAGGCGGGCTGCGCAGCCGGCGCCTGCACGACGACCCGGTCGCCGGTCGCGAGCGCGTCGCTCGGGTTCGCGACGAGGCGGTCGTTCGGCGTGATCGGCCCGTCGACTTCGAGTGTCTGGCCGATCGTGCGCACGACCGTCACCTGTTTCAGCCGGACCTGGCCGTTCGCATCGACGGCGGCGACCGTCGGGCCTTCGGCGCGGAACAGCAGCGTATTGGCCGGCACCTGCAGGCGGCCGACCGGCGTCATCGGCAGCGTCGCCTGCACGTACGCGCCGGGCAGCAGCCGCCCGTCCGGGTTCGGCAGCGTGATCTCGATCTGCAGCGAACGCGTCGCGACGTCGATCGCCTGCGACGTGCGCGTGATCGTCCCGTCGAAGGTCCGACCCGGCAGCTCGGCCTGCGCGACGCTCACGTGCTGGCCGACCTTCACCTGCTGCGCATACGCCTGCGGCACCTGCACGTACAGGCGCAGGCGGTCGGCCTGCACGACCGTGAACAGCGAGCGGCCCGCGTTGCCGGAATTGACGAGATCACCGACGTCGACGTTGCGCTGCGTGACGATCCCGTCGATCGGCGCGACGATCCGCTGGAAGCCCTTCAGCTCGGTGAGGCGGCGCATGTTCGCATCGGCCGCCGCGAGGTTCGCGCTGCCCTGGCTGAACGCGCCTTGCCGGTCGTCGAGCTCCTGCTGCGACACCGCATCGCGCTGGCGCAACTGCTGCGCGCGGTCGAACGACGTCTTCGCGAGCGCGAGCGCGGCTTGCGCCTGCTGGCGCTGCGCGGTGGCCTGCGCCAGTTCCTGGTTCAGTTCCGGCGTGTCGAGTTCGGCGAGCGTTTGTCCCTGCTTCACGTGCGCGCCGATATCGGCCTGCCAGCGCAGCACGTAGCCGCTGGCGCGCGCATAGATCGGCGCCTCGACGAAGCCGCGCAGCGTGCCGGGCAGCGTCAGCTTGCCGCCGGTGGCCGCGTCGACCGGATGCACGACGCTCACGTACTGGCGCGTGTTTTGCTCGGCGACCGCGTCGAGGCGATGCTGGTTCAGCACGTTGACGACGATGGTGCGCGCGGCGCCCGCCGCGAGCAGCACGCCGATCACGATCAGGACGATCCGTCCGCGCCGCGACACCGACGCGCGCGCCGGCAGGTGCATGCCGTGTTCGTCCACCTGGATGCCGACGGCGCTGTGATGTTTCTCTTCCATGAATTCAACCAGTTCAACCGGGTAGTGGGGGCGAAAGTCAGTGTCCGGCCTGGCGCGCACGCCGCCGGGCCAGCCGCGCATGCACGCCGCCGAACACGAGCGGCACGAACAGCAACGTCGAAACGGTCGCGAACAGCAGCCCGCCGATCACCGCGCGGCCGAGCGGCGCATTCTGTTCGGCGCCTTCGCCGAGACCGAGCGCCATCGGCACCATCCCGATGATCATCGCGAGCGCCGTCATCAGCACCGGCCGGATGCGGGTCGCGCCGGCCTCCAGCGCGGCCGTGAGCGGCGGCGCGCCCGCCGCGAGGCGTTGCCGCGCGAACGACACGACCAGGATGCTGTTCGCGGTCGCGACGCCGACCGTCATGATCGCGCCCGTCAACGCGGGCACGCTCAGGTGCGTGCCGGTGATGAACAGCATCCACGCGATGCCGGCGAGCGCGGCCGGCATCGCGCTGATGATGATCAGCGGGTCGAGCCACGACTGGAAATTGACGACGATCAGCAGGTAGACGAGCACGATCGCCATCGCGACGCCCGCGCCGAGCCCGATGTACGACGTGCGCATCGTCTCGATCTGGCCGCGCATCGTGAGGTCGGTGCCGCGCGGCAGCGTCGCGCGGGCGTCGGCCACGATGCGGTCGATCTCGCCCGCGACCGCGCCGAGATCGCGGCCCTCGACGCTCACGTACACGTCGATCGCCGGGCGGATGTTGTAGTGCGTGATCACGGCCGGGTTCACGGTACTGCGCACCTGCACCAGGTTGCCGAGCAGCTGCAGCGGCGTGCCCGTGCGGCCGCTCGCGGAGATCGGCGTGCCGAGCAGGTCGTCGACCGACGACAGGTTGTATTGCGGGGTCTGGATCTGCAGCGGGTACTGCACGCCGGTGCGCGGGTTGATCCAGAACGACGGCGTCGTCTGCGAGCTCCCCGACAGCGAGATCAGCATGTTCTGCGCGACGTTCTGCGCGGAGAGATTGAGCTGCTGCATGCGCGTACGGTCCATGTCGGCCAGCAGGGTCGGCTCGTCGTTGCGTTGCAGCACGTGCACGTCGACGGCGCCGGGGATTTGCCTGATCTTTTTCATCAGGCTGCTCGCAATGGTCATGTTACTCGCGAGATCGTTGCCCAGCACCTGCACGTCGATCGCTGCCGGCTGCCCGAAGTTGAGGATCTGCGTGATGATGTCCGACGGCTGGAAGAAGAACTCGACGCCCGGGAAGCGCTGCGGCAGTAGCGTGCGCAGCGTCTGTACGTAGTGCCCGGTCGCGCGGTGGCCGGGTTTCAGCGCGATCAGCAGTTCGCCGTCGAGCGTGCCGATCGTGCCGGCGTTGCTGTACGACAGGTTGATGCCGCTCACCGGCAGGCCGAGGTTGTCGACGATCGCGCCGAGCTCGTCGGGCGGCACGGTTGCGCGAATCACGCGCTCGACCTGGTCGGCGAGCCGCGCGGTTTCCTCGATCCGGTAGCCGGTCGGCGCGCGCACGTGCAGCCGGAGGTTGCCGGAATCGGCGTTCGGGAAGAAATCGCGGCCGAGCACGAGCACGAGGCCGGTCGACAGCACGCAGAAGCCGAGGAAGCACAGCGCGTAGAAGCGGCGGCGCACGAGCAGGATGCTGAGCAGCACGATGTACCACGCGCGCAGCCGTTCGAACGCGTGGTTGAACGCGTGATGGATGCGCGCGAAGCGCGACGTCGAATGATCTGCGCCGGTGTTCGCCTGCTGCGGGCGGAACAGCAGCATCGCGAGCGTCGGCACCAGCGTGCGCGACAGCACGTACGACGCGAGCATCGCGAACACCACGGCTTCCGCGAGCGGCACGAACAGGAAGCGCGCGACGCCGGTGAGGAAGAACATCGGCACGAACACGATGCAGATACACAGCGTCGACACCAGCGCGGGCACCGCGATCTCGCCCGCGCCTTCGAGGATCGCGTCGTGCAGGTTCGTGCCCAGATGCAGGTGCCGCTCGATGTTCTCGATCGTGACGGTCGCGTCGTCGACGAGAATGCCGACCGCGAGCGCGAGCCCGCCGAGCGTCATGATGTTGATGGTTTCGCCGAGCGCGGACAGCGCGATCAGCGACGTGAAGATCGACAGCGGGATCGAGATCGCGATGATCAGCGTGCTGCGCCAGTTGCCGAGGAACAGCAGGATCATCATCGCGGTCAGCACGGCGGCGATCAGCGCCTCGTGGATCACGCCCTGGACGGCCGCGTTGACGAACACCGACTGGTCGAACAGCGGCGTGATCGTGAGCCCCTCGGGCAGCGTCGGGATCACCTTCGGCAGCAGCGCCTTCAGGTCCGACACGACCTTGAGCGTCGACGCGTCGCCGCTTTTCAGGATCGAGATCAGCACGCCGCGCTGGCCGTTCTGGCGCACGACGTTGGTCTGCGGCGCGAAGCCGTCGCGCACCGCCGCGACTTCGCGCAGGTAGGTCGTCGCACCGTTGATCGTCTGGACCGGCAGGTTGCTGATGTCGGCGACCGTATCGGCCGACGCGTTCGTGTCGATCCGGTATTCGGTCTGGCCCATCTTCGCGGTGCCGGTCGGCAGCACGAGGTTCTGCGCGTTGACCGCGTTGACGATGTCGGCCGGCGTGAGGCCCTTCGCCTGCAGCGCCTGCGGGTCGAGGTCGATCGCGACCACGCGGGTGCGACCGCCGTACGGGAACGGGATCTGCACGCCCGGCACCGTGATCAGCTGCGGGCGCAGGAAGTTGAGCGCGATGTCGGCGAGCGACTGCTCGCTGAGCGTCTTGCTCGACAGTCCGAGCTGGATCACCGGAATGCTCGACGCGGAATAGGTGATCACGAGCGGCGGCGTCGCGCCCTGCGGCATCTGCCGCACGATCGCCTGCGCGGACGATACCGTCTGCGCGATCGCCGTCTGCACGTTCGCGCCGGGCTGCAGGAACACCTTCACGACCGCGATGCCGGGCAGCGACGTCGATTCGACGTGCTGGATATTGTTGACGGTCGTCGTCAGGATGCGTTCATGGACGGACGTGATGCGGTTCGTCATCTCCGTCGCGGAGAAGCCGCTGTAATTCCAGATCACGCTGATGACCGGGATGTTGATCGCGGGCAGCACGTCGACCGGCGTGCGCATCAGCGCCAGCGGGGTGGCCAGCACGATCATGATGGCCATGACGATGAACGTGTAGGGGCGCCTGAGCGCGAGATTGACGATCCACATGAAGGCGGCGGGGCAGGCGGTGATCGGCGGCGGTGAAGGGAACCCGAATGATAGGCGTCGGCCCGCAACGGGTTACTGTCGCGAAACTGGCGGAATTGTCAGGTTGGGGCGTGGCGTCCGTCGGCCGATTCCGCAGACGGAATGCGTCGTCGCGATCGCGACGGTTTCGCGCATCGGGCGGCGATCACAGCTGCTCCATGCCGAAGCGCGCGAGCGCGTCGAGATCGACGACCTCGATCTGGTTGTACGCGAGCCGCAGCGCGCCGAGCTTCTCGAGCTGCTGCAGCGCCTGGTTGATCCGCTGGCGCGATACGCCGACGAGCATCCCCAGCTCCTCCTGCGAGATCGACAGCGACGGGCCGGTGTCCGGGTACAGCGCGGGATTGAAGAGCTGCGCGAGCGCCTGCGCGACGCGCGCGTCGACGTCGAGCAGCCGGCTGTTCTGGATCGACGCGATGAATTCGCCCATCCGGTTGTTCAGCTGATGAATCACGAAGCGCGTAAACGGCAGGCTCGTGTCGAGCAGCGCATGGAACGTGTCGACCGGCACGAACAGCACGGTCGAGCGCTGGATCGCGACGACCTCGTACTTGCGCAGCTCGCGCTTGATCACGCTGCCTTCGCCGAACCAGCCGCCCGACGGCACGCCGGAGAACGTGCAGCCGCGCCCCGACACGTTGAAGATCGCGAGCTTCAGCAGCCCCTGATGGACGCCGATCCAGTATTCGGACGGCGCGAGCCGGTGCGCGATCACGTCGCCCGCTTCGCACTGCGCGACGTGCGACTCGGCCAGCACGCGCGCCTGGTGTTCGGGCGCCAGCGTGCGAAACCACGCGCACTGGCCGAACAGCGTCGCGAGCGGCGGCAGCGGGCCCGGTTCGGGGAGCGTGTCGGCCGGGGCGGCGGCCGCGTCGAGGTGGTCGTGCATGGGTGCGGGTTTGCGAGGATAGGGATAACGCGCAGCGCTCGAGCGGCACTCTGTCGTTTCGATGACAGACGGCTCACAATAGCGCCCGTTAGGCTGTCGGCAATTGAACCACATCAAAACGATCCGGGGTGCATGCGCCCCGGTGGACAGAACACGGGAGACAGGATCATGACGCAGATGTTCGAGGCCGGGCTCGGCCGCCGCGATGCCAATTACGTGCCGCTCACCCCGATCGATTTCCTGATCCGGGCGGCCGAAGTCTACGGCGAGCGCCTCGCGATCGTGCACGGCGACGTGCGGCGCACGTGGGGCGAGACCTGCACCCGCGCGAAGCAGCTGGCGAGCGCGCTCGCGCAGGCCGGGGTCGGGCGCGGCGACACGGTCGCGGCGCTGCTGCCGAACATCCCGGCGATGGTCGAGGCGCACTTCGGCGTGCCGATGGCCGGCGCCGTGCTGAACACGATCAACACGCGGCTCGACGCATCGTCGGTGCTGTTCATGCTGCGTCACGGCGAGGCGAAGGTGCTGATCGTCGACACCGAATACGCGGAGATCGCGCAGCGCGCGGCGCTCGAGGTGCCGGGCCTGAAGATCGTCAGCGTGGCCGACGCGCTGCCGGCCGACCCCGACCGCTTCGCGGGCGCGACCGACTACGAGGCGTTCGTGGCCGGCGGCGACCCCGACTACGCATGGACGCCGCCCGCCGACGAATGGGAGGCGATCGCGCTGAACTACACGTCGGGCACGACCGGCGACCCGAAGGGCGTCGTCTATCACCATCGCGGCGCGTATCTCGCGGCGATCAGCAACATCCTCGAATGGGACATGCCGAAGCACGCGGTGTATCTGTGGACGCTGCCGATGTTCCACTGCAACGGCTGGTGTTTCCCGTGGGCCGTCGCGGCGCGCGCGGGCGTGAACGTGTGCCTGCGCAAGTTCGACGCGAAGACCGTGTTCGACCTGATTCGCCGCGAGCGCATCACGCATTACTGCGGCGCGCCGATCGTGCAGAGCGCGATCGCGAACGCGCCGGCCGAGCTGCGCGCGGGGATCGACCACACGGTGCACGCGATGGTCGCGGGCGCGGCCCCCGCGCCGGCCGTGATCGCGAAGATGAAGGAGATCGGCTTCGACCTGCTGCACGTGTACGGGCTGACCGAGGTCTACGGCCCGGCGACCGTCTGCGCGAAGCAGGCGCACTGGGACGCCGTGTCCGACGAGGAGCGCGCGCGGCTGAATGCGCGCCAGGGCGTGCGCTACCACCTCGAGGCCGGCGCGACGGTGCTCGATCCCGACACGATGACGCCGGTGCCGGCCGACGGCGAAACGCTCGGCGAGATCATGTTCCGCGGCAACATCTGCATGAAGGGCTACCTGAAGAACCCGAAGGCGACCGACGAGGCGTTCCACGGCGGCTGGTTCCATACCGGCGATCTCGCGGTGCTGATGCCGGACGGCTATATCCGGATCAAGGATCGCAAGAAGGACATCATCATCTCGGGCGGCGAGAACATCTCGAGCATCGAGGTCGAGGACGCGCTGTACCGGCATCCGGCGGTGGCCGTGGCGGCCGTCGTCGCGATGCCCGACCCGAAATGGGGCGAGGTGCCGTGCGCGTTCGTCGAGCTGCGCGAAGGCGCGAGCGCGACCGAGGAAGAGATCGTCGCGCACTGCCGGCAACTGCTCGCGGGCTTCAAGGTGCCGAAGGCCGTGCGCTTCGGCGAGCTGCCGAAGACCTCGACCGGCAAGATCCAGAAGTTCCAGTTGCGTAATGCGGTCGGCTCGGACAAGGCGATCGACCTGGCGGGCGACAAGAAGTAGTCGAGGCCCGGCCGCGGCCGATCGTTCGTCGTCCGGCGTTCGTCACGCGTCGCGTGCGAGCCGGAACACGCTGACCGCGTCCGACAGTTGCGCGGCCTGCTCGCGCAACGCGACGGCCGCGCGCTCGGCGTCCGAGATCAGCATCGCATTCTGCTGCGTTGCTTCGCCGATCTGCGTGACGGCCAGGTTCACCTGCTCGATGCCGGTCGATTGTTCGCGCGACGCGGCGCTGATCTCGCCGATCAGCGTGCGCACCTGGTCGACCCGCGCGACGATGTCGCGCATCGTGCCGCGCGCGGCGTCCGCGATCCGGTAACCCTGTTCGACGGTCGTCGACGATTCGGCGCTCAGCGCGTCGATCTCCTTGACCGCGGCCGCGCTGCGCTGCGCGAGCGCGCGCACCTCGGCCGCGACCACCGCGAAGCCCTTGCCGTGTTCGCCCGCGCGGGCGGCCTCGACGGCCGCGTTCAGCGCGAGGATGTTGGTCTGGAACGCGATGCCTTCGATCGCGCCGGTGATCTCGGCGATCCGGCGCGTCGCGCGGCCGATGTCGTCCATCGTCGCGACCACGCGCTGCACCGCGGCGTCGCCGTTCGTCGCGGCGGCCGACGCATCCGCGACCAGCGCGTTGGCCTGCGCCGCATGCTCGGCGCTCTGCTGCACGGCGGCGGTGATCTGCTCCATGCTGGCGGCCGTCTGTTCGACGCTGCTGGCCTGCGTCGCGATCCGCGCGGCGATGTCGCCGCTGCCGGCCGCGATGCCGACCGTGCCGTGCGCGATGTCGGCCGCACCGTTGCGCACTTGCGCGACGATCCGCGCGAGGCCGTCGCCGATCCCGTCGACCGCCTGCACGAGCCGGCCGATCTCGTCGTTGCCCGCGCTGCCGTGCGCGGCCGCGCCGTCGCGGATGCGCACGCTGAGATCGCCCGCCGCATAGCGCTCGGACGCGCGGGCGGCGGCTTCCAGCGGCCGGCTCACCACGCGCCGCACGACGATGACGAACAGCGTCGCGAACGCCGCGACGAGCACGGCGCCGATCATCAGGAAGCGGTTGCGGGTGGCGCGCATGGTGGCCAGCAGCTCGTCGTCGAGCGCGATCCCGCCGACGAGCCATTGCCACTGCGGAATCGTCGTGAACGACACGAATTTCGCGGTCGGCCCGGCGTCGTGCGCGGCGGGGTCGGTCGACGTGTACGCGAGCCGGCCCTGGGCCGTCGCGAGCATCTGCGCGTAGGGGGCGCGCGTGTCGTCGGCACGCTGGCCGGCCGCATCGGGATGCACGACGAAGGTGCCGCGCGACGGGCCCGGCGACGCATCGAGCACGAAGTAGTAGCCGTTGTCGCCGATCTTCAGCGCACGGATGCCGTCCTCGACGAGCTTGAGCTCGGCGCCGATGTCGAGGCCGACGAACAGCGCGCCGATCACGCGGCCGGTCGCGTCGGTCACCGGCTTGTACTGCGTGATGTACGACCGGCCGAACAGCTTCGCGAGGCCCGTGTAGCTGCGCCCGGCGACGAGCGGCGCATACGCGGGGCCGGCGCGGTCGAGCTTGGTGCCGACCGCGCGCGCGCCGTCCTGCTTCTTCAGCGAGGTCGTGATGCGCACGAAATCGTCGCCGTCGCGCGCGAAGATCGTCGCGATCGCGCCGCTTTTCTTCAGGAACTGGTCGGGAATCGAGTAGTCGAGGTCGAGCGGCTGGCCGCCCGCGAGCAGGGTCGGCGCGGCCACGCCGCCGATATCGACGGTGCGCGCCGGATCGAGCGAGAAATCGGCCGGCAGGAAACTCGCGAACAGCGACATCGAGCGGTTGGCTTCGGCGGTCAACGCCTTGTCGAACAGGTCGACCATCGCGCGGATCGACTGCTCCTTGTCGTCGATCCGCTTATGCGCTTCATCGGCGAGCTGCTGGCCGGCGAAATGGGCGAGGGTCCACGCGAACACGGTAAACAGCAGGGCGACGAGCGCGCACGCCAGCGCGGCCAGACGCGCGCCGACGCTCACTCGGCCCAATTGGGTCATTCTCATGAGACATCCTGAGTGGGAGTGAGAGGAGGCGGAACGCACGCGTCACCGCTCGTGGTCCCGTTAATACGGCAACTTTCGCGAAATCTTTAGCGGATGTCGCGGATCACGGGCCCGCAGGCGGGCGAAGGGGAAGCGAGGGTCAGTGCATGACGAGCCACGCGACGGCCAGATAGCGGCCGACTTTCGCGATCGTCACGATCGCGAGAAAGGTCGGCAGCGGCTCGCGCAGCACGCCGGCGATCATCGTCAGCGGATCGCCGATCACCGGCGCCCAGCTCAGCAGCAGCGACCAGCGGCCGTAGCGTGCGTACCAGCGCTCGGCGCGCGCGAGCGCGGACGGCTTGACCGGAAACCAGCGGCGCTCGCGAAAGTGCTCGATGCCGCGGCCGAGCGCCCAGTTGATCGCCGAGCCGGCGACGTTGCCGACGCTCGCGACCAGCACCAGCGCCCACACGGGTTCGCGTCCGGCGAGCAGCAGGCCGGCGAGCACGGCTTCGGACTGGAGCGGCAACAGGGTCGCGGCGACCATCGACACGGCGAACAGGCCGCCGTAAGTGAGCAATTCGGACATCGCGCGATTGTACCGGCCGTGCGGCGGCCGGCCCCGGTCACGCGGTCATCGGCTCACGATCTCACGCGGCATCCGTCGTGCCGAACAGCAGGTGCGAGATCATCGACTTGTCGACCGGTTCGTCGTTGAGCGTGCTGGCGAGCAGTTCGCCCGCGAGCTGCTGCGGCGAGAACACCATGTCGGGCTTCAACAGCCGCAGCCGTTCGAGGTTGCGCTGCTGGTTCACGAGCGCGACCGTGCGCACCGACGGCGCGATCTCGCGGATCGCGAGGATGATGAACGCGTTTTCGGCGTCGTCCGAGCGCAGCGCGAGCACCGCGCGCGCGGTCGCCGCGCCGGCGCTTTCCAGCACCGCATGGTCGGTCGCATCGCCGACGATCAGGTCGGTCGCCGCCGGATAGTTGTGCTCGACGCCGGCCGGCACGACGACGGTCACCGCGTAGCCGCGCTTGCGCAGCCCGTCGTGCACCGCATGCGCGACGGGTGTCGCGCCGACGATCAGGAAATGATGCTTGCGGATCACGTTCGAAATGCCTCCCTTGACGATCCGTTTCAGATTGCCGCCGATCACCGGGCCGACGACCGCGCTGATCGACGTCGCGAACACCGTGATGCCGAGCACGATCACCGATGCGGTGAACAGGCGCGCGGTCGGCGCGTGCGGCACGATGTCGCCGTAGCCGACGGTCGACATCGACACGATCGAGAAATAGACGGCGGTGGCGAGATCGTGGACGGGCGGCGTGAACTCGTCGCCGAGATAGAGCACGCCGAAAGTGGCGTAGATCAGCAGCGACACGATGCTCAGCAACGCGAACAGGCTGCTGGCGGCCACGCTCGTGCGATCGAAGTGCCGCCAGTAGTACAGCAGCGCGACGACCAGCACGGCCGTATAGACGAACACCGCGTGGCTGCGATAGCCGCCGAGCACGCTGATTGCGGCGGCCGCGACCAGCAGCAGGATCGACAACACCCACGCGACGCGGGCGCGCAGGACGATGCCGATGGCCATCGTCGCGAGGCCGGCCGCGACCACCACCTGCGGCAGCACGACGAGCCCCATGTTGTCGACGAGATTCAGCGCATCGGCGAGCCACGCGCGGTGCAGACCGAGCCGCGCGTGCTCGACGACGGGGCGCAGCACCATGAGCGCATCGAGCGCAAGCAGGAGGGCGAGATACCAGTGCAGGCCGATCGGCGCGAACAGGCGCCGCAGGCGGGAGGTGACGTGCTTCATTCAGTCGCCCGGCAGGCCCGGGCATGTCCAACGAACCAGGCGCTACCCTAAAGCATTCGGCGCCCGGCTGCTTTTTCGAGGGGCCTGGCAGCGGCGCCAACGCAGCCCGTTCGCGCGGCCGTTCAGTTCCAGCCGACCATGATCGCGCCCATCCCGACGAGCAGCCCGCCCGTCACGCGGTTCATCGCGCGCATCCGTGCCGGCCGCTGCAGCGCGCGGCTCAGCCGGTGCGAGAACAGCGCCATCGATGCGACGCCGCCCGCGAACAGCAGCGCGAACGTCGCGGCGAGCAGCAGGTATTGAAGGTTCAGGCTCCAGTCGGCATTCGGGCTGATGAACTGCGGAAAGAACGACGGAAAGAACAGCAGCGTCTTCGGATTCAGCCCGGAAGTCGCGACGCCGCGCCAGAACAGCGCGCGTCCGGAGTCGGCGTGCGGCGCGGCGATGGCCGTTCCTGCGTCGGTCTCGGCCGGCGCCGCGGCCGCACCGGCCGGCGTGCGGCTCAGCCATTGCTTGCCGCCGAGCCAGACGAGATACGCGGCGCCGGCCCAGCGCAGCACGGTCAGGGCATGCTCGTCGAGGTGGACCAGCGAGTTGAGGCACAGCGCGGTCAGCGCGAGTTGCAGCAGCACGGCGAGCGTGCCGCCCCAGACGCACGGTAGCGCGCGGCGCCAACCGGTGCGCAACGCCTGGTTCATCGTGAGCAGGTTGACGGGGCCGGGCGCGTAGATGAGGACGACGGAAGCAGCGAGGAACGACAGATAAAGCTTGAACGACATGACGGACGGGCAAGAGCGGGGAGGCAGGCACCGGCCCCGCACGCGGTCGGATGGGCGTGCGGGCGGCGGGGAATCGCATGTCTGCCGGCCGGCACCGCAACTCGTGATTGCGGCCGTGCGTTCCGTTGCGAGGGGTGGTCGCGGGGAGCGTGCCGGACAGCAGGCATGGAGAAAATGTATCAAGCGGCCCGGTTAAAAGGCTTCCTGTTTTCCAGTAAAACGCCCCTGAAACCGGAATCCTGTTCAGATAGAATGCCGATTTTCAGTAGAAGATTCTTCTCGCCATGGCTACCCGCGAACGCACGCCCAAAACGCTCGACAATCAAGACCGCAAGATCCTGGGTGCATTGCAGAAAAATGCGCGCCTGTCGAACGCCGAACTGGCCGAACAGATCGGCATGTCGACCACCGCCTGCTGGAACCGCACGCGGCAACTCGAACTCGACGGCTACATCGACGGCTATGTCGCGCTGGTCAACCAGCGCAAGCTCGGCTACGCGGACATCGTGATCCTCGAAGTCACGCTCGATCGCCATGAAGACGACGCACTGGCGCGCTTCGGCGCTGAACTGGCGGCGCTGCCGGAGGTGCTCGAGGCGTATCTGGTGTCGGGCGAGTACGACTACTGGATCAAGGTCGCGGTGGACGGCACGGCGGGCTACGAACGCTTCCTGCGCGAAAAGCTGTACAGGATCTCGAGCATCCGCCACAGCCGTTCGATGTTCGCGCTGCGGTGCATGAAGGATGTGCCCTCGATTCAGGTGTGACGGGGAGAGACGGGGGCGCGGCCGCCGTTGAAACGGCAATGCGTGCGGTAACAGCGCGGGTGCGAAGGAAACCGGTGAACGGCCGGCGCGGAAGGCTCGCGAGAGAAATGGCCGGCGGGCACACAAAAACGGATGAATCTTCCGTCGGCGATGGCTGGGCGTAATCGCGCGCTGGCCGGAAATGGCTGCATGCCCAGACAACCTGACTTATAGCCATCCGCGCCGAGACGCATGAATCGGCGCCGGTATCGGCCTGAAACACGGCCTCGAGACGATCTTGAAACGCTCGCCACGCGGCGAGGGTATTCGGCCGGGACGAGCCCGGCTTCTTGCTATCTGACAGGCGCGATCGCCCGGTGCCCGGCGCAACAGCCGCTGTCGGCGCGCGTCAGGACAAGGGGATCAGGCGACCGGCGATCTGGCCGCCGGTCCAGCCCACTCAGCGCGGCAGGCGCGCGTGTGCTTCAGCGATGACTTCGCAGTTCTCGAGGTGCAGTGCCCAGGCTTCCGCCAGCAGCTCGCCAACACGCGCGAGCCAGCCAGTGGATTGGGTGGAACGATCGGAGACATTAGACGTTTGCATGACGAAGCCCCATATAGGTGGCGAGTTAGGGATAACCCTAATCATAGCGAAGCGAACTCGCTTTGTGAAATGCGATTTCGTTATATGAGAATTACTGACAATTTATGTTGCTGCTACGCAACATGAATATTGGCTTCCCGGACGTGTCGACTAGGCGTGACGAGGCCGTGCCGGCACGGCCTCGCGGGGAGAAAGAAAGGGAATCGAACGTAAGTTGGGAAAAGGGCCCGATTACCGGCCGATCCACCCGAAGCGCCACGACAGCCGCCGCGTTGCGGCCCGCAGCGTTTGCGCCAGCTCGCTGTCCGGCCCGCGCGGGAAGCCGCGCGACGAGCCGATGATCGCGATCACGAGCCGGATGCTGCCGGTGTGATCGAACAAGGGTGCGGCAATCGTCCCGATGCCCGGCACCGGCGCGTCGAACGCGAAATCGAGCTCGTCCGCGCGGATCGCCGCGAGCCGCGAGCGGAAGGCCGCGTCATCCGGTGCGACGGGCGCGCCGGCGAGGCGCACGGGCTCGTTGGCGAGCAAGTCGGCCAGCACGTCGTCGGACATGCCGGACGCGAAAATCCGGCCGATCGCCGTATTGACGAGCGACATCACGGTGCCGACCTGCAGGCTCACGTGCTGCGGCCGCGCCGATTCCTCGAGCCGGATCACGGTCGGCCCGAGCGGGCCGAGCGTCGCGGCGGCCACGCTCATGTCGGTCGCGCCGGCGAGCGCGACGATCTCGGCTTCCGCGTCGCGCGTCGGCGACACGCGCTGCATCGCGATCAGGCCGAGCGCCTGCGCGAGCGGCCCGCCATCGAAGCAGCCGGCGTCGTCGCGGCTCAGCAGGCCGATCTTCTGCAGGCTGACCAGATGCGGAAATGCCTTCGCGGCCGGCATGCCGGCCGCCGTCGCGAGATCGCGCAGCGGCAGCGCGCGGCCCGCCGACACCAGCGCGAGCAGCAAGTCGCCGGTGCTGTCGAGCGCATTGATTCCGCGCTGCGTTTTCGCGTCGTCGGCCAGCGCGGGCGGTACGCGTGCGACGCCCGGCGCCACCGCCGGCGCGGGCGCCGGTTCCGCACGCGCCGCGCCGAGCGACGCGGTGGCCTGCCGCGCCGCGTCGCGCAACGCCGCCGCGATCGGGCCGTCCCAGTCGACATCGATCGATCCCGTCGAACCGATCACCGTCAACGCGAGCTGCAGGCGCCCGTGCGGATCGAGCACGGGCACGCACATCCCGCTGACGCCCGGGCTCGGCCGGTCGATGCTGCGTTCGATGCCGCGTGCGCGGATCGCATCGAGTTCGACGGGTTGCGCATCGGCGTCCGGCGCGGCCGACTGGTTTTCGGCGCCGGCAAGCGTCTCGCCCGCACCTGCTTGGTTGGCCGCCATCGCATCGAGTTGCGCGGCGTCGCCGAACGCGCGGAACACGCGGCCGGTCGCCGTGGTGTCGAGCGACATCACCGAACCGACGTGCAGGTTCACGTGCAACGGATAGCCGCCGTGCTCGATGCGCACGATCGTCGGGCCGAGCACGCCCGGCACCGACAGCGCGACGCTCAGCCCGACCGTTTCCGCGAGCCGCACCGCATGCGGCAGCGTCGCCCGGTAGGCCGGCTGGCGTTCGATCGACATCAGCCCGAGCCGCAGCGACAGCGGGCCCGGCTCGTAGTTGCCGGTGATCGCGTCCCGCTTCACGAGCGCGAGCCGCGTCAGGCTCACGAGATAGGTGTGCGCCTGCGCGGTGGAGAGATCGGCCGCCGCGGCCAGTTCCGACAGCCCGAGCGGCTTGCGCCGGCGCGCGAGCGCGTCGAGCAGCCGGCCGCCGACCTCGACACTCTGGATGCCGCGCTGCGCCTTGGGCGGCGCATCGTCCGCGCTGACTTCGTGGTTCTGCACGCGATGATTCTTCCGTTGACGAAACCCCGCATGGTATCCGACGCCATTTTGAGCGCCAGCCCACACGTTTACCCGTATTGGACAATAGCAAGCACATTTGTCATTGACAAATATTCGACGCAGACCGATGATCCGCTCACTCCCCCTCAACACATGGCTCGCAGCCACGGAACGCACAATGGCCAAAGCATTCGCCTCCCAAGCCGATCTGGAAGAGAAGAAAGTCACCTGGACGAAGCTGTCCGAGAACGCGTACGCGTACACAGCCGAAGGCGACCCGAACTCGGGCGTGATCATCGGCGACGACAGCGTGCTGATCGTCGACACGACCGCGACGCCCGCGATGGCTCAGGACCTGATCGCGAAGATCCGCAGCGTGACCGACAAGCCGATCAAGCACGTGGTGCTGTCGCACTATCACGCGGTGCGCGTGCTCGGCGCGTCCGCGTACTTCGACGAAGGCGCGCAGCACGTGATCGCGAGCCGCGGTACGTACGAGATGATCGTCGAGCGCGGCGAGGCCGACATGAAGTCGGAGATCGAGCGCTTCCCGCGCCTGTTCGCCGGCGTCGAGACGGTGCCCGGCCTGACCTGGCCGACGCTCGTGTTCGAGCGCGAGATCACGCTGTTCCTCGGCAAGCTCGAGGTGAAGATCATGCACGTCGGCTCGGGCCATACGAAGGGCGACACGATCGTCTGGCTGCCGTCGCAGAAGGTGCTGTTCTCGGGCGACCTCGTCGAATACGACGCCGCGTGCTATTGCGGCGACGCGCAGCTCGAACAGTGGCCGGCCACGCTCGAGGCGTTGCGCGCGCTCGGCGCCGAGAAGCTCGTGCCGGGCCGCGGCCCCGCGCTGCTGAATCCGGCTGAGGTGAACAAGGGCCTCGACTACACGAAGGATTTCGTCACGACGCTGCTCGCGCAGGGCCGCAAGGCCGTCGAGCGCAATCTCGACCTGAAGGCCGCGATGGCGCTCACGCGCGAAGCGATGGACCCGAAGTTCGGCCACGTGTTCATCTACGAGCACTGTCTGCCGTTCGACGTGTCGCGCGCGTTCGATGAGGCGAGCGGCATCGCGCATCCGCGCATCTGGACCGCGCAGCGGGACAAGGACATGTGGGCCGCGCTGCAGGACTGAGCGGCCCACGGCGGCGGGGCGGCGCACACATGATCGCCTTGCCGTTTCCCTGAAGGTCGCGGCATTCGCGGCGGCATCGCGCCGCGGTGCCGGCGACCGTATCCGGTCTCACAAGAATGCAGGGCGCATGCACGCCCTCGGAGACTGCCGCGCGCTCGACATCGCGCGGTCCGTTTGGAGAGAGACATGCCCCAATCGCTTCCCGCCGAAGCGACGCTCGCGCACGCGAGCGCGTCGGCGCCGACTTCCGCATCCGAATCCGCATTCAGCGACGCGCTGCTGTTCCGCAAGATCGCGTGGCGGATCGTCCCGTTCCTGTTCCTCTGCTACGTCGTGTCGTTCCTCGACCGCATCAATATCGGCTTCGCGCAGTTGCAGATGAAGCACGATCTCGGCTTCAGCGATGCGATGTACGGCCTCGGCGCCGCGGTGTTCTACGTCGGCTACGTGTGCTGCGAAGTGCCGAGCAACATGCTGCTCGCGCGGTTCGGCGCGCGCCGCACGTTCACGCGGATCATGCTGCTGTGGGGCCTCGCGTCGACCGGGATGATGTTCGTGTCGCAGCCGTCGCATTTCTACGTGCTGCGCTTCCTGCTCGGCGTGTTCGAGGCCGGCTTCTTCCCCGGCATCGTGCTGTACCTGACCTACTGGTTCCCCGCGAACCGGCGGGCGGCGGCGATCTCGGTGTTCTTCGCGGGCGTCGCGGTGGCCGGCGTGCTCGGCGGCTTGTTGTCGGGCTGGATCATGCGCGACATGAGCGACGTGCTCGGGCTGCACGGCTGGCAGTGGATGTTCGCGATCGAAGGGGCGCCGGCGATCCTGCTCGCGTTCGCCGCGTTCTCGTTCCTCGTCGACCGGCCGCAGGACGCCGCGTGGCTCACGTCCGACGAAAAGGCGCGCGTCGCCGTGCTGTGCGCCGAAGGCCGCGCACACGGCAATGCGCACGACGGACGCAGCGTGATGGCCGCGCTCGCGAACCCGCGCGTGTACCTGTTCGCGTTCATCTATTTCTCGCTGACCTGCGCGTCGCTGACGCTCAACTTCTGGATGCCGCTGATGATCCGCGACTTCGGCGTGACCGACGTCGTCGCCGTGAGCCTCTACACGGTCGTACCGAATGCGGTGGGCGCGGTGGGGCTGGTGCTGATCGCGCGGCGCTCGGACCGCACCGGCGAGCGCCGCAAGCACTTCGCATGCTGCACGATCGGCGGCGGGCTCGCGCTCGCTGCGCTGACGCTGCACCTGCACAGCTTCGCGGCGATGCTCGCGTGCCTGTCGATCGCGGCGACGCTGATCTTCGCCGCGCTGCCGATCTTCTGGGCCGTGCCGACCCGCTACCTGTCCGGCAACGCGGCCGCGGCCGGGATCGCGTTGATCAGCAGCATCGGGATCACGAGCGGCATCGTCAGCCCGTGGGTGATCGGGATGATCCGCACGCGCACGGGCAGCATGGATCTCGCCGTCTATCTGCTGGCCGCGCTGCTGGTGGCGAGCGGCGTGGCGCTGATGGTCGGCGTGAAGGGCGAAGGCGCGCGGCGCGGCGCGGCCTCCGCCGGCAACTAGCGCGCCGCGGTGTAGCGCGGCGCGGGCGTATTGGCCGACAAATGCGGCGCCATCGTGCGGCGCGCGGCCTCGTACGCGTCCCATTCGTCGCCCGCGTGCAGCGACGGGATCGTCACGAGCTCGCCGCGCTCGAACCCGACCAGCGCCGCATCGACCAGGTCCGGCGCCGTCATCACGATTTCCTTCGGCAGGTGCTCGAGCGGCAGGCCGCCCGTCTGCCAGAACTCGGTGGCCGTCGCGCCGGGCAGCACGGCCTGTACCTGCACGCCCTTGTCGGCGAGCTCGTGATGCAGCGACTGGCTGAACGCGAGCACGAACGCCTTGCTGCCGCCGTACACGCCGTTCAGCGTTTCCGGCGAGATCGCGACGATCGACGCAATGTTGATCACCGCGCCGCGGCCGCGTGCGACGAAACCGGGCACGGCCGCATAGGTCAGGCGCGTGAGCGCGGTCACGTTCAGGTCGATCATCCGCGTCATCGCGTCGACGTCGCTGTCGAGCAGCGGCGCATGCGTGCCGATGCCCGCGTTGTTGACGAGCAGCGTGATGCTCGCGTCCTGTTTCAGCTTGGCTTCGACGGCGACGAGCGCCGCGCGGTCGTTGAGGTCCGCGTCGACGATCTCGACGCTGCGCTGCGTGTCGTTCGTGATGCGCTCGGCGAGGGCGCTCAGCCGGTCGCGGTTGCGCGCGACCAGGATCAGGTCGTAGCCGCGGCGCGCGAGGCGGTCCGCGTAGACGGCGCCGATGCCCGACGACGCGCCGGTAATGAGGGCGGTACCGCGATGTGCTTGCGTCATGATGTGCTCCGTTTCGGTGAGAATGGCCGGATGGCGTGAAGGCATTCTGGCCTCGAAGCGCGGCGACACAAATGACGTAGATGGGTATGATTCCGGACATCGGGCCCATCGGCCCGATCGACACGGAAGCGGAGAACGCACATGCACCGAATCGGCTTTCTGATCAGCGACGGCTTCCAGATCATGGCGCTCGCCGCGCAGTCGGTGTTCGAGTACGCGAACATGGGGATGGACGCGCCGTTCTACGCGATGGACAACTATTCGGTCGACGGCGGCGACGTGCGCTCGTCGCTCGGGCTGCCGGTCGCCACGCGCGCGCTGCGCGGCCGGCTCGACGTCGACACGTGGATCGTCGCGGGCGTCAACGACCCGCTCGCCGCGCCGGCGCCGGCCGGCGTGGTTGCCTACCTGCGTCGCGCGAACGGGCGGGCGCGGCGGATCGCCGGCATCTGCACGGGCGCGTTCGTGCTGGCCGAGGCCGGGCTGCTCGCACAGCGTCGCGCGACCACGCACTGGGCGTTCGGCCGCGACATGCAGCGGCACTATCCGGAGA
The DNA here is from genome assembly GCF_016759955.1 of Burkholderia sp. KCJ3K979. NCBI lineage: Bacteria > Pseudomonadati > Pseudomonadota > Betaproteobacteria > Burkholderiales > Burkholderiaceae > Burkholderia > Burkholderia sp. KCJ3K979. The sequence goes on along the minus strand of NZ_JACFYV010000053.1, from coordinate 11,752 downwards.
TTCGCGTCGAGGACGACCGGATCTTCATCGTCGACGGCCCGATCTGGACGTCGGCCGGGATGACGGCCGGCCTCGATCTCGCGCTCGCGATGGTGGAAAAGGATCTCGGCGCCGACGTCGCGCGGTCGGTCGCGCGCAAGCTGGTGATGCATCAGCGCCGCGCCGGCGGCCAGTCGCAGCATTCGGAAATGCTCGATCTCGCGCCGAAATCCGACCGGATCCAGAGCGCGCTCGATTACGCGCGGCGGAATCTCGGTCGTGCGCTGACCGTCGAGGAACTCGCCGAGGCCGTGCACCTGAGCCCGCGCCAGTTCAGCCGCGTGTTTACGCTCGAAACCGGGCAGTCGCCGGCGAAGGCGATCGAGCGGCTGCGGCTCGAAGCGGCGCGGCTGATGATCGAACAGAGCCGCCATCCGCTCGACGTGATCGCAAGGGAGAACGGTTTTCGCGACCGCCGGCACATGCGCGAGGCGTTCGTGCGCGGGTTCGGCGTGCCGCCGCAGGCGTTGCGGCGCGACGCACGGACGGAGACGGACGCGCGCGAAACGGGCTGACGCGCGCGGCCGCCTGCCGCCAGCGCGGGGCGGAAAAATCGCGCAGAATCTCGTCGACATGTTTCGCGAGGAGACACGATGCACGCCGAACCGTTCGACATTGCGATACCCGATCAAGCGCTCGACGATTTGCGGCGGCGCGTGCGCGACACCCGCCCGCCCAACCTGACGCCCGCCGAGCCGTGGCAGCAGGGCGTCAACGGCGCGTGGCTGCGCGAACTGGCCGCGTACTGGGCCGACGGTTTCGATTGGCGTGCAGCGGAACGCGCGCTGAACCGGCTGCCGCAGTTCGTCGCGGACGTCGGCGGCCGGCGCGTGCATTTCGTGCATCGGCGCGGCACCGGCCCGAAACCCTATCCGCTCGTCGTCACGCACGGCTGGCCGGGTTCCGCATTCGAATTCCATGCGCTGATCGATCGCCTGTGCGATCCGGCCGCGTTCGGCGGCGATCCGGCCGACGCCTTCGACATCGTCGCGCCGTCGCTGCCCGGCTTCCTGTTTTCTCCCGCGCCGGCGGCGCCCGGCACGTCGGCGCTCCAGGTCGCCGACTGCTGGGCGGCATTGATGGCCGGCCTGGGCTACCCGCGATTCGGCGCGCAGGGCGGCGATCTGGGCGCGGGCGTGTCGGTCGCGCTCGGCGCGCGGCATGAGGGCGTGGTCGACGGCATCCATCTGAACTACCTGCCCGGCAGCTACGACCCGCCGATCGACGCGGCGCGGCCGCTGACCGACGACGAGCAGGCGTTCCTGACGCAGCGCGGCGAGTGGGCAGCGCTGGAAGGCGGGTACGCGTACGTCCACATGACGAAGCCGCAGACGCTAGCCGTCGCGCTCAACGATTCGCCGCTCGGGCTGGCCGCGTGGATCGGCGAGAAATTCCGTGCGTGGAGCGATTGCGACGGCGACGTCGCGCGCCGTTTTTCGCACGACACGCTGCTGACGAGCATCTCGCTCTACTGGTTTACCGGCTGCATCGGCTCGTCGATGCAGATGTACTGGGAGAACCGGCTGCAGCCGATGCGGTTTGCGCCCGGGCAACGCCTGGCGGTGCCCGTCGGCTTCGCGCGCTTCCCGAAGGAAATCAGCCGTCCGCCGCGCAGTTGGCTCGAACGCGTATTCGACGTGGTGCAGTGGACCGACATGCCGAGCGGCGGCCATTTCGCGGCGATGGAAGAGCCGGATCTGCTGGCCGACGATATTCGACGGTTTTTCAGGCGTTTTCGATAACGGGCGGGCAAGCCTGGAAGCGGAAACGTATGGCGGAGGACGCTCGCGCGCGACGGAGTTGACGAGAGCGGCACGATGCGCGTCGCGTCGCCTGTCTTGCCGCGTAGTTACCGCGTGACGAACGCCGTGGCCGCATCCGGCGCCGTACGCGCATGCTTGCGCTGGCGCAGCAGCGCGACGCGGCAGTTCTCGCGCGCCGTTTCGCGGCCGTCGTCGTCGAGCAGCACGAGGTCGCCGCGCATCACGTTCAGCGTGATCACATCCTCGCCCGGCGCGCCGAGCGTTTCCGGCGTATGTACCGAGCCGGCCGGTTCGAGCACCGTCGAACCGGCGTGCGCGACCCAGTCGTATTCGCGGTAGCGCCACGCACCCTGCAGCGTATGGACGAATACCTCGCCATCGTGACGATGGCGCGGCAGCATGCCGCCGGCCGGCATCTTCAGCAGCGCGGTCAGCGTGTCCTCGGCCGCATTGATGTGCAGGTACTTGATCGCGAGCCCCGGCAGGTCGGCGCTCATCGGTAGCCACGGCAGCGCGTCGCCGGGCAGGCACGAGATCGGCGGCAGGTCGGTGGAGAGCGGGGCGGACGGCTGCGTCATGGCGGAAGGCGGTGCGGAAACGGGAAGCCCGCATTATCGCAGAGCGGAATGCGTGGCCGAACAGGGGGGCGGCGTCGCGCCGAAAGCATGCGTGGCCGCCCGATCCTGATACGATGAAATATACAGTCAAACTGTACAGTTTGACTGTCGATGTGCTATCTTGAATTCATGAACTCGCCATCGTCTTCCCCCGACACCCTCCCGCTGGCCGGTCTCGCCGGCGAACTCCGCATCTCGGTCGGCAAGCTGATGCGGCGGATGCGGGAGCAGACCCATCCGAACGACCTCACGTCCTCGCAGAAATCGGTGTTGCTGCGGCTCGATCGCGACGGCCCGGCGACGGTATCGGCGCTGGCGCGTGCCGAAAGCGTGCGCCCGCAGTCGATGCGGGTGACGGTCGCCACGCTCGAGGCGCTCGGCGCGGTCGCCGGCGCGCCCGATCCCACCGACGGCCGGCAGACGCTGATCGCGCTCACGCCCGGTTTCCGCAAGGTGCTGCAAGCCAACCGCGCGGCCAAGGACGACTGGCTGTTCCGCGCGCTGCATGCGCAACTGTCGGCGGCGGAGCAGGCCGAGCTCGCGGCGGCCGTGAAGCTGCTGCAGCGGCTCGCCGAATTCGAGGACCCGGCGCGTTCGTGAACCGCTCCGGCCCGCTAGCCAAAAGGACAACCGGCAAATGAACCTCCTGCACCTCGTGTCGTACTTCTTCGGCGGCGCGTTTCTCGCGAACGCCGTGCCGCATCTCGTCAGCGGGCTGCGTGGCGAGCCGTTCCAGACGCCGTTCGCGAAACCGCCCGGCCGCGGGCTGTCGTCGTCCACCGTGAACGTGCTATGGGGCGTCGTGAAACTCGTGATTGCCTATGCGCTCATGCGCCGGGCCGGCGATTTCGACCTGAAGGTCACGGCCGACGCGGCGGCGTTCGGCCTCGGCATCCTCGCGCTCGGCCTGTTCCTCGCGCGGCATTTCGGCGCACTGCACGGCGGCAACGAGCCCGACCGGGAGCGGCCGTGAGCGTGCCGGCAGCGGGCGTGTTCCGCTCGCTTCGCAGCTTCAACTACCGCGTATGGGCGATCGGCTCGCTGGTGTCGAACATCGGCACGTGGATTCAGCGCACCGCGCAGGACTGGCTCGTCCTCACGCAGCTCACGCATCACGACGCGTCTGCGGTCGGCACGGTGATGGCGCTGCAGTTCGGGCCGCAATTGCTGCTGTTGCCGTGGACCGGCTACGCGGCCGACCGCTTCGACCAGCGCAAGCTGCTGATGGCGACGCAGGCGCTGATGGGCGCGCTGGCGCTCGTGCTCGGCGTGCTGACGGTCACCGGCGCGGTGCGGCTCGAGCACGTGTATGTGTTCGCGTTCCTGTTCGGCTGCGCGTCGGCGTTCGACGCGCCGGTGCGGCAGACTTTCGTCGCGGAACTGGTCGGCGACCGCGAACTCGCGAATGCGGTCGCGCTCAACTCGACGTCGTTCAATGCCGCGCGGATGGTCGGCCCGGCGGCGGCCGGCTTCCTGATCGCGTCGGTCGGCACCGGCTGGGCGTTTCTCGCGAACGGGCTCAGCTTCTTCGCGGTGCTGGCGTCGCTGTCGCGGCTTCGGGAGGACGAACTGCGCACCAATGTGCGGGCAAGCCGCTCGCGCGGCAGCCTGCTAGACGGATTCCGCTACGTGTGGCGCCGGCCGGACCTCACAGCCATCCTCGTGATGCTGTTCCTGATCGGCACGTTCGGGCTGAATTTCCAGTTGTTCATTTCGACGATGGCCGCCAGCGTGTTTCACGTCGATGCGCGCGGGTTCGGTTTCCTGTCGTCGATGATGGCGGTCGGCACGATCTCGGGCGCGCTGCTCGCCGCGCGCCGCGAGCAGCCGCGTTTCCGTCATCTGTGGATCGGCGCGGCGCTGTTCGGGCTCGGCTGCGCGTTCGCCGCGCTGGCGCCCGGCTACTGGTCGTTCGCCGCCGCGCTGGTGCTGACCGGCGTCGCCGCGATCACCTTCATGAACTCGACCAACAGCCTGATGCAGCTTTCCACCGAGCCGGCGATGCGCGGCCGCGTGATGGCGCTGCGTCTCGCGGTCGCATTGGGCGGCACGCCGATCGGCGCGCCGGTGGCCGGCTGGGTCGCGAACCATCTCGGCCCGCGCTGGGCGCTCGGCCTCGGCGCGGCGTCCGGCTTTGCCGCGGCGCTCGTCGCGACCCATTTCGTCACGCGCAAGCGGGCGCAGCCCCGCGCATCCGACGACGGGGCCTGAACGAACCCGAACCGGAAGCCGCCGCTATGCCGCCGGCAGCGTCCCCGCATGCGCGGCTTCGAGGCACGACTGGAACAGCAGCGCGGCCCGCGACGGCCGCGGCGAGCGCCGCAGCAGGCTCACGAACCGGCACCGGTAATTGAACCGGTGCGGCGCGATCGGCTGCATCAGCCCCTTGTTTTCGAAACTCTCCGCGTAGTGATCGGGCAGGAAGCCGAGATAGCGGCCCGACAGAATCAGCGTCGCGATCGATTCCTGGTCCGACGCGGTCGCGCTGCGCGTGAGCTTCGCGCGATGGCTCAGCTCCATGTTCGGCGAATGGAAGCCGAGCCCGGCGAACGCGTGGTTGCGGACCGTCGTCCACGTGAGCTTGCCGTGCGGCGCGTCGAACAGCGGATGCTGGCGGCCGCAGTAGAGCAGCATCCGTTCGTCGAACAGCGCCGAATACACGAGGCTGCCCGAGTTGCGGTGCGCGGGAATGATCCCGACCTGGTAGCTGCCGTCGATCACGCCGCGCTCGACCTCGTTGATCGACGCGACGTGCAGGTTCAGCGCGACGGCGGGCGCTTCGTCCGCGAATTGGCGGATCGCGTCGCCCAGGTGCGCATGCGGGTTGGTGGCCGTCTTGTCGAATACGGCGATGTGAAGTTCTCCGCCCATCGTGTCGTGAATGCCGTCGATCCTGCTGCGAAATGCTTCCATCGACGCGAGCAGCCTCAATGTTTCCTCGTACACCGTCTGCCCCTCGGGCGTCAGCGTGAAGCCCGCGCGGCCGCGCCGGCACAGCACGAGGCCAAGCCGCGTTTCCAGATCCTTCACGTGCCGGCTGATCGTCGAGATGCCGATATTCAGTTCCAGTTCGGCCGCCGCCATCCCGCCGCACTGCACGACGCCCTTGAAGACCCGCAGCAGGCGCAGATCCATGTCGCTGAGCTGTCCGAGCAACGCGCGGCTCTTCGGTTTCTTTGCTTGCATATTTGAGCAAGTGAACATTGATATTGCGATATTCAAAAGACTAATTGGCGTCCCGACAATGCGCAACATCAAACCGAGGAGGAGGGGCGCGCCGCGCCGACCGACATGACCGACATCACCACCGCCCAGCACGACGACACGAACCTCCGCACCGACGCCGCATGGCTCGATGCGCACTGGATGCCGTTCACCGCCAACCGCCAGTTCAAGGCCGATCCGCGGCTGATCGTGTCCGGCAAGGGCGCGTACTACACCGACGCCGAAGGCCGCAAGATTTTCGACGGCCTGTCGGGCCTCTGGTGCACGGGCCTCGGTCACGGCCGCACGGAAATCGTCGAAGCCGTGAGCCGCCAGGTCGCACAGCTCGACTACGCGCCGGCGTTCCAGTTCGGCCATCCGAAATCGTTCGAGCTCGCCAACAAGATCAAGGAACTGACGCCGGCCGGCCTCGACTACGTGTTCTTCACGGGCTCGGGCTCGGAAGCGGCCGACACGTCGCTGAAGCTGGCCCGCGCGTACTGGCGCGCGAAAGGCAAGGGCACCAAGACGCGCCTGATCGGCCGCGAGAAGGGGTATCACGGCGTGAATTTCGGCGGCATCTCGGTCGGCGGGATCGGGCCGAACCGCAAGCTGTTCGGGCAGGGCCTCGACGCCGATTTCCTGCCGCATACGCAACTGGCCGAGAACAAGTTCTCGCGCGGCATGCCCGAGCACGGCGCCGAGCTGGCCGACCGCCTGCTGGAACTGATCGCGCTGCACGACGCGTCGAACATCGCGGCCGTGATCGTCGAGCCGTTCTCCGGCTCGGCGGGCGTCGTCGTGCCGCCGAAGGGCTATCTGAAGCGCCTGCGCGACATCTGTACCGCGCACGACATCCTGCTGATCTTCGACGAGGTCATCACGGGCTTCGGCCGGGCCGGCGCGATGACGGGCGCCGACGCATTCGGCGTGGTGCCGGACATCATGAACTTCGCGAAGCAGGTGACGAACGGCGTGCAGCCGCTCGGCGGCGTGATCGCGACGAAGGAGATCTACGACACGTTCATGGCCGCGGGGGGCCCCGAGTACATGCTCGAGTTCCCGCACGGCTACACGTATTCGGCGCATCCGGTCGCGTGCGCGGCCGGCGTCGCGGCGCTCGACCTGCTGGTGAAGGAAGACGCGGTGGCCCGCGTGCGCGATCTCGCGCCGCATTTCGAGGCGGCCGTGCACGGGCTGAAGGGCCAGCGTCACGTCGCGGACATCCGCAACTACGGGCTGGCGGCCGGCCTGACGATCGCCGCATTGCCGGGCGAGCCGGCACGGCGCCCGTACGAGATCGCGATGCGCTGCTGGGCTAAGGGCTTCTACGTGCGCTACGGCGGCGACACGATCCAGCTCGCGCCGCCGTTCATCGCCGAGAAGCGCGAGATCGACAACCTGGTCAACGCGCTGTCCGACGCACTGAACGAAGTGGACTGAGCGATCGCTCGTCCTCACGCGACAACCGAATTCAGGAAAGAGCCCCAGACATGAAACACGACAGCAATGTGACCTCCACCGTCGGCCACCTGATCGACGGCAAGCGCGTCGACGGCGGCAGCCGCGTCCAGCCGGTGTTCGACCCGGCGACCGGCGAATCGCGCAAGAGCGTCGCGCTCGCCGACAAGCTGACCGTCGAAGCCGCGATCGCATCCGCGCAGGCCGCGTTCCCGGCGTGGCGCAACACGCCGCCGCTGAAGCGCGCGCGCGTGATGAGCCGCTTCAAGACGCTGCTGGAAGAGCATGCCGACGAGCTGTGCGCGCTGATCACGGCCGAGCACGGCAAGGTGCTCGCCGATGCGATGGGCGAACTGCAGCGCGGGATCGAGAACGTCGAGTACGCGACCTATGTGCCCGAGTTGCTGAAAGGCGAGCACAGCAAGAACGTCGGCCCGGCGATCGATTCGTGGAGCGAGTTCCAGGCGCTTGGCGTCGCCGCCGGCATCACGCCGTTCAACTTCCCGGTGATGGTGCCGCTGTGGATGTGGCCGATGGCCGTCGCGTGCGGCAACACGTTCGTGCTGAAACCGTCGGAGCGCACGCCGTCGTCGACGCTGCGCATGGCCGAGCTCGCGCTCGAGGCCGGCCTGCCGCCGGGCGTGCTGAACGTCGTGAACGGCGACAAGGAAGCGGTCGACACGATCCTCACCGATCCGCGCGTGAAGGCCGTGAGCTTCGTCGGCTCGACGCCGATCGCCGAATACATCTACTCGACCGGCTGCGCGCACGGCAAGCGCGTGCAGGCGCTCGGCGGCGCGAAAAACTTCGCGGTCGTGATGCCGGATGCCGATATTCCCAACGCGGTGAACGCGCTGATGGGCGCCGCATACGGCTCCTGCGGCGAGCGCTGCATGGCGATTCCGCTGGTCGTTGCGATCGGTGACGAAACGGGCGACCAGGTCGTCGCGGGGCTGAAGGCCGAGATCGAGAAGATGAAGGTCGGCCCGGGCAACGGCGCGGGCGTCGACATGGGCCCGCTCGTCACGCAGCAGCATTTCGAGAAGGTGACGGGTTTCGTCGAAGCGGGCGTGGCAGCGGGCGCGACGCTCGTCGTCGACGGTCGCGGCGTGAAGGTCGACGGCCACGACGGCGGTTACTACCTCGGGCCGTGCCTGTTCGACAACGTGAAGCCCGGCATGCCGATCTACCAGCACGAGATCTTCGGGCCGGTGCTCGGCGTGATTCGCCTGAAATCGCTCGACGACGCGATGGCGCTGATCGATGCGCACGAATACGGCAACGGCACCTGCCTGTTCACGCGCGACGGCGAGGCTGCACGCTACTTCAGCGACAACATCCAGATCGGCATGGTCGGCATCAACGTGCCGCTGCCGGTGCCGGTCGCGTACCACTCGTTCGGCGGCTGGAAGCGTTCGCTGTTCGGCGACCTGCACGCATATGGCCCGGACGCGGTGCGGTTCTACACGAAGCGCAAGACGATCACGCAGCGCTGGCCGTCGGCCGGTGTGCGCGAAGGGACGGTGTTCAGCTTCCCGTCGAACCGCTGAGTTGACGCGCGCACCGGCTGCATACGGCCGGTGCGACGTGCGGAACTGCCGAGGCCCGCCCCGATCGACGATCGGGGCGGGCCTTTTACGTGCTGGCGAAATGCACGGAGCGCGGCGAAAGCAGGCTTACGGCGCGACCACGTGCCACACGTTCTTGAAGTTGTCGCCGTTGCGCTCGCCCTGTTTCATGTCCTTCGAGAAGAAGTACAGCGGCTTGCCCTTGTACGCCCATTGCGGGCTGCCGTCGTCGCGCTTGACGATCGTGTAGGGCCCGACCGGTACGTCGGTCGCGCTGGCCTTGTACGGCGGCCAGAGGGTTTCGCATGGGCCTGTGCAGGCGCTGGTGCCGGCGTTGGGCTTGTCCTTGTCGAATGCGTAGACGGTCATGCCGTTGGCGGCGACGAGCGCGCCGTTCTCGACTTTCGTGATCGAACCTTGGGCCGAGGCCGAGGCGGACGCCATGGCGAGCAGGACGGAGCTGACGAGCAGCGCAGCTTTCATGTGTGCCTCCTGGTAGTCGGTGGGCGGGCGCGATCGCGTGCACGGGCGAGCGTGCGCGACGACCGCGGTGAATGGCGCCGGAACGCAAGGCCGTTGCCGCGGCGGGCGACGCACGGTCGAACGGCGGCAAACGGGGGCGCTTCATTCACGATAGGCGGTTTTTGGCGGGGCTGCGAGAAGATCGGGGGGCGTATCGGCCCGACGTATGCAGCACGCAACGGCATGGCGGGCGCCTGCATCCGTATTCGGCATCCGTCCCCGAACGCGGCGCACGCCGACGCATCAGCGGTTCGCGCGATTGGTCAGTGCGACGCCCGCGATCACGAGTGCGCCGCCGGCCAGCATCGACGGCGACAGCGGCTCGCCGAGCAGCACGACCGACAGCAGCACGCCGAACACCGGCACCAGGTTGGTGAACACGGCCGCGCGGGCCGGCCCGAGGAGGCGGATGCCCTGCGAATACCAGACGAACGCGATCACCGTGCCGACGGCGCCGAGATAGAGCATCGATGCGACGGCCTGCCACGTCAGCGGCGTGCCGCCAGTCGCCGTCGCGTCGAACAGGTGCGTGACGAGCAGCAGCGCGAGGCCCCAGAGCGCCGCGTACGTGGTGGCCGCGAGCGGCGACAGCCCGTCGAGCGCGCGCCGGCCGATCACGGTGTAGGCCGCCCAGCTCAGCACCGCGCACAGCATGAAGCGTTCGCCGGCGCCGAACGTATTGCCGAGATCGGTCAGCACGCGCAGCCAATCGCCGCGGCTGATCACGATCAGCGCGCCGCACAGCGCGACCGCGATGCCGGCCCAACGCGACAGCGACAGGCGTTCGCGCACGACGACCGACAGCAGCACGGCGGTGGCGACCGGATTCAGTGCGACGAACAGCGCGGTGCGCCCGGCCGGCATCCGCGCGAGCGCCGCGAAAAAACACACGTTGTACAGGAAGATGCCGGTCGCGCCGAGGCCGAACGTCGTCACGATCTGGCGTCCGCTGAGTGTCGGCAGCCCGCCTTCGACCTGCCAGGTCAGCACGACCAGCAGCAGCGCGGCGATCGCGAAGCGTCCGGTGGCCGCCGAGGTCGCGGACATCGTCGCGGCGAGGATCCGGCCTGCGATGAACGTCCCGCCCCAGAACAGCGCGACGAGCGTGAGCTTCACGTAGATGGCCGCGTGCGGCCGGGGGGCGACGACGCTGGCGGGCGGGGCGGGAGCATTCATGTGGCGTGCAATCTCGAAAGGAAGCGTGTGCCGCGAGGCGTGCGTGGCCGCGCGCGGCTAAACGATGCCGAACCGCGCGATGGCCGGCCTGCGGGCCGATTCAGTGAAGGGGGCTGGGCGGGCGTCGTCAGCGGAACGCGGGCGCCGACGCGAGCGCGGTGAGCACGGCCGGCATCGCGAGCGCGGCGGCGATCGTCTGGAACGCGGTGATGCCGGCCATCAGCGGCGCGTCGCCGCCGAGCTGGCGCGCCATGATGTACGACGCCGACGAGGTCGGCAGCGCCTGGAACAGCAGCGCGACGGTCAGCGCCGCATCGCCGAGCCCGAACAGCCGGCCGGCCGCGAGCGTGATGAGCGGCATCGCCACGAACTTGAACGCCGATGCGACGCACACCGGCTGCCACCATGCGCGGGCCGCATCGAATGTCAGCGCCGCGCCCACGCACAGCAGGCCGAGCGGCATCGACGCGGCGCCGAGCGCCCGCACGGCCGGCTCGACGGCGGCCGGAAACGCCACGCCGCCGGCCTGCATCGCCATCCCGAGCGCGCAGGCGACGACGAGCGGATTCGACAGGATCTGCCGCACGAGCGCCGCCGCGCCGAGCCGCGTGTCGCCGTAGCGCGCGAAGACCAGCACGCACATCAGGTTGACGGTCGGCACGATCGCCGCGACGCAGACGGCCGCGAGTGCAATGCCCTTCGCACCGAACAGCCCGGCGGCGAGCGCGGTGCCGACATAGTTGTTGAAACGCACGGCGCCCTGGAACACCGACGTGAACCCGGCGCCGTCGACCCGCACGAACCGGCGGACCAGCAGAAGAAGCGCCGCGGCGAATGCGGTCGAACCGACCAGCGCCGCCGCGAGCGGTAAAACGGGCAACGATTGCAGCCGCGCATTCGCGAGGCCGTCCGCGAACAGCGCGGGCAGCAGCACGTAGTAGCAGAGCCGCTCGGCGTGCGGCCAGAACGCTGCGGCGATGAAGCCGGTGCGCCGCAGGCCATGACCGAACGCGACCAGCAGCGCGACCGGCGCGAGCGCGAGCAGGATCGGGCCGATCATCGGCGCGCCTTCATGCGGGTCGTGCCGGAGCGCCGGCGCGGCCGGCAGGCAACGCAGCGGAACGACGCGGGAATCCATCCGGCGGGCGACATGGCGACATGCAATCGAAAGAATGACGATGCCGCCAAGTTAACACGCGCAAGCAACAGGAATAATGGTGAATTATCGGGTGTTCAATGAGAAATTCTCATCGATGACGCGGTCACTTCGGCGGCCAGCGCGCGGGCGAAACGTTCGGCCGGACGCGACTGGTGTTCGAGCAGCACGACCGCGCGGCCCATCTGCGGCTGGCCGAACGGCAAGCGCGTGACCGGCGGCAGGCGCGCGAGCGTCGCGTCGGGG
>NZ_JACFYV010000052.1:0-38539 GCF_016759955.1 Burkholderia sp. KCJ3K979 | reverse complement strand
CTGCTGCACGACGATGGGCAGCCGCCTGTTGCGTCACTGGCTGCATCACCCGCCGCGCGCGTCGGTCGCCGCGCAGCGTTTCGGTCAATTCGAGGTTGCGGCGCGTGGCCGGGTCGAGCCCGATGTATTCGGTTTCGTTCTCCACCTTCAGGCTGCGCACGTGCCGCAGTTGCTGGCCTTGCGTGGCCGCGGCATAGAGCAGCAGCGCGCCGGCCGCGCCGCACGCGCTCGTCAGCGAATGCGCGCCGAAGCCGTCGAGGCTCGCGACGTCGAGCTGATCGCACAGGCGCTGCATGCCCGACGCGATGTCGAAGTGCCAGGCCGGCACGCGCTTGCTTGCGCCCGCGCCGGCGGGAATGGCGTCGGTTGCGCCGTCCGGCGTCAGGATTTCGGCCGGCCGGATGCGTTCGAGCGCGGCGGCAAGCTGATCGGGCTCGATTTCGGCGAGCCGCAATGCGCCGCTCGCGAGGTTCAGCCATGCGAGGCCGATATTGACCGCGACGCCGCGCTTGTTGTGGCCGGTACACATCGCGAGCAGGTAGACGTCGTTCTTGTCGGACAGCAGCGCGGCATCGGTCAGCGTGCCGGGCGTGACGACACGCACGACCTTGCGCTCGACCGGGCCTTTCGACGTGGCGGGGTCGCCGATCTGCTCGCAGATCGCGACCGATTCGCCCATCTTCACGAGCTTCGCCAGATACTGCTCGACCGCGTGATGCGGGACGCCGGCCATCTTGATCGGCGTGCCGGCCGACGCGCCGCGCTGCGTGAGGGTCAGGTCGAGCAGGCGTGCCGCTTTTTCCGCGTCCTCGAAGAACAGCTCGTAGAAGTCGCCCATCCGGTAGAAGACGAGCGTGTCCGGATGATCGGCCTTGATGCGCAGGTACTGCTGCATCATCGGAGTATGGCCTGCGAAGGCTTCGGGCGACAGCGTGGTCATAGGTCAGGCATGAAGTTGTTGCTTGGGTTGCCCGAGTTTACCAGTGGCTTCGACGTCCACGCGCGAAGTTCGCCGTTTGGCCGATGGCCGGTGATGCCGGGTCGTCGCGATTTGGCGGATGTACTCGCCCGACTGCCCACCCACGAAGCGTCCGGGATCGCCGGGCCGCTCCCGCGGCGTCGGGCATCCGGCGCCACCAAACTGGCAAGACGGGTTCACTTACAATCAGCAGAATGCGCTCGCCGTGTCCGGGAGCAACCTTGGCCATGCCTGTATCGGCGACCTCGATGTCGTCTGTCCGGCGACGGCGCCTCGATTACCGTGCGGCAACAGGAGAACCTCGATGATCAAAGTCAGTGTCATGTACCCGTACGCCGCAGGCGCGCGCTTCGACCATGCTTACTACCGCGATACGCACATGCCAATGGTGAAACAGCGGCTCGGCGCGGCATGCCTGTACTACACGGTGGACAAGGGTATCGCAGGCGGCGCTCCCGGCGCGGACCCGGTTTACGTCGCCAAGTGTGACTTCGTCTGCACTTCCGTCGAAGCTTTCCGGGCAGCCCGCGATCCGCACGCGCAGGAGATCATGGCCGACATCGCCAATTACACGGATATACGCCCCGTGCCGCAAATCAGTGAGGTGGTCGTGGAGCGTTCGGAAGGCTAACCAGGGTTCGGATATCGCCAGGCATCGCATCCGCGTATGACGCAGCGCCCGCGCTATCGTGGCGCGGGTCGCGCTCGCTTGGCCTGATCGGGTACGCTTGCCGCCGCGGAAAGGGCGGTACGAAATTCCGTGCGTCGAGCCACGAATGAAGCGTCCATGAAGCCACGGCGGGGCAGGCCGGCGGCGCTCGGGTCACGAACCTGCGCGCCCCGACCCGCCACCGCAGGTCAGGACGCGTGCCCCGACGTCAGACTGAGCGCCACCGCCTGCGCGACTTCGATGCCGTCGATCGCCGCCGAATAGATGCCGCCCGCATATCCCGCGCCTTCGCCGGCCGGATACAGGCCTTCGATGTTCATGCTCTGGTAGTCGTCCTTGCGTCGAATCCGGATCGGCGACGACGTGCGCGTCTCCACGCCGGTGAGCACGGCGTCGTGCATCGCGAAGCCGGCGATCTTCTTGTCGATCTCGGGCAGCGCTTCGCGGATCGCTTCGATCACGTAGTCCGGCAGTGCGGTACTGAGGTCGGTCGGATTCACGCCGGGCTTGTACGACGGCTCCACCGAGCCCAGCGACGTCGACGGCCGGCCCGCGATGAAATCGCCGACCAGCTGGCCCGGCGCGCGGTAGTCACCGCCGCCGAGCTCGAACGCGCGTTCTTCCCATTTGCGCTGGAACGCGATGCCGGCGAGCGGGCCGCCCGGATAATCGTCCGGCGTGATGCCGACGACGATGCCCGCATTCGCGTTGCGCTCCGCGCGGGAATACTGGCTCATCCCGTTGGTGACCACGCGGCCCGGCTCCGAGGTCGCGGCGACCACCGTGCCGCCCGGGCACATGCAGAAGCTGTAGACCGCGCGCCCGTTGCTGCAGTGGTGGACCACCTTGTAGTCGGCCGCGCCGAGCTGCTTGTGGCCCGCGAACTTGCCGAAGCGGCTGCGATCGATCAGCCCCTGCGGATGCTCGATGCGGAAACCGAGCGAGAACGGTTTCGCTTCGATATAGACGCCGCGGTCGTGCAGCATCTGGAACGTGTCGCGCGCGCTATGGCCCACGGCCAGCACCACGCGGTCGCACCGCAGCGTTTCGCCGTTCGACAGCTTGAGCGCGCGCACCTTGCCCTGGTCGATTTCGATGTCGTCGACGCGGGTTTCGAAGCGCACTTCGCCGCCGAGTTCGTGGATCGACGCGCGCATTTTTTCCACCATGCTGACGAGGCGGAACGTGCCGATGTGCGGGCGGCTCAGATACAGGATGTCCTCGGGCGCGCCGGCCTTGACGAATTCGTCCAGCACCTTGCGGCCATAGTGGTTCGGATCCTTGATCTGGCTGTACAGCTTGCCGTCGGAAAACGTCCCCGCGCCGCCTTCGCCGAACTGCACGTTGGATTCGGGATTGAGCACGCTCTTGCGCCACAGGCCGAAGGTGTCCTTGGTGCGCTCGCGCACGGCCTTGCCGCGTTCGAGGATGATGGGACGGAACCCCATCTGCGCGAGGATCAGCCCCGCGAACAGTCCGCACGGCCCCATGCCGATGACGACCGGGCGCAGGAAGTCGGCGTGTTCGGGCGCCTTCGTGACGAAGTGGTACGCCATGTCGGGCGTCACGCCGCAATGCGGCTTGCCGGCGATGCGCTTGAGCGCGGCCGCTTCGTCCTTGACTTCGATATCGACGATATACGTGAGCTTGATGTCGGCACGCTTGCGCGCGTCGTGCGCGCGGCGGAACACGGTGTAACGGAGCAGTTCGTCTGGCGCCACGCCGAGCTCCGCGAGGCGCGCGCGAATCGCGGCCTCGAGCGCGCTCTCGGGGTGGTCGAGGGGGAGTTTAATTTCGCTTAGCCGTAACATGGGGACTCGGATGCGATTGCCACGGCGCCGTGGCGGTGTTGATACAGGCGGGGCCGGCACCCCGGCGGCGGCGTTGTTCGCCGCGCGGGCATGCCGGACGCAAACCCTTCGCTGTCGTTGCGGGACAAGCGATACGGGCGGCAGTACGCCGACTCGTCCGGGCAACTCGGGCAACTTCAGGATAGGCGCACGAAGCGACCCGTGTGCACGGAAAATTGTCCCGCGTGTCGGGCGATCGGTGCGCCATCGTGACGATGCCGCGCGAGCGGTTTGCGTGAAAGCCGCGCCACGCGGGCGCGGCCCGGGTTTACTCCGCTGCCGGATGCACGCGGCTGTAGCGGTTCAGGATCGGGATCATCTGCGCGTAGATCTTCGGGTTCGCGGCGACGATCTCGTGGCGATGCAGGAAATCGGCGTCGCCCGTGTAGTTGCCGACGAGGCCGCCGGCCTCGGTGATCAGCAGGCTGCCCGCCGCCATGTCCCACACGTTGATGCCTTGCTCGAAGAACGCGTCGAGGCGGCCGGCCGCGACGTTTGCGAGATCGAGTGCCGCCGCGCCCGGGCGGCGCAGGCCCGTGCAGGCCTGCGTCATTTCGGTGAAGAGGCGCGCGTAGGCGTCGAGGCCGTCCTTCTCGCGGAACGGGAAGCCCGTGCCGACGAGTGCATCTGCCAGGCGGTCGCGGCGGCCGACGCGGATGCGGCGATCGTTCAGGTACGCGCCGCGGCCGCGGGTGGCCGTGAACAGGTCGTTCTTGTTCGGATCGTAGACGACGGCCTGCGTGACGACGCTCTTGTGCTCGAGCGCGATCGAGACGCAGTAGTACGGGAAGCCGTGGATGAAGTTGGTCGTGCCGTCGAGCGGATCGATGATCCACTTGAACTCGGATTCGTTCTCGGATTCGCCCGATTCCTCCGCGAGGATCGCGTGGTCGGGGTAGGCGGTCTTCAGCGTCTCGATGATCGCGTCTTCGGCGGCCTTGTCCACTTCGGTGACGAAGTCGTTCTGCTGCTTCTTGCGGATCTCGATCAGGTCGAGATCGAGGGACGCGCGATTGATGATCTGTCCGGCGCGGCGCGCAGCCTTGACAGCAATGTTGAGCATGGGATGCATGAGCCTGGATCCTGTAGCCGGCGGCACGGGCCGCCACGAAGTGGGACAACCGCCCGGAACGGCGCAAGCGTGCCGGGGCGAGGTGAGACGCGAATTGACAAAGAGCGGGGTACGACCCGCGCTGCGCCGGGCGCAACGCGTAAAGGCATGATTTTACCCGATTTTCGGCGGTTTCAGGCGACCGGCATGCGGGGAAACCCCCACTGGCCATCCGGACGAGTGGGTTTGCCGGGGCGATGGCGATACCATACGGCCATTCTGATGAACCGAGTCGTATCGTAGTGGAAACTCCGCAGAACACCGCCGCGCCGTCCGAATCGGGCGCGGCCTCGTCCCCGCCGCCGTCCGGCGGCTTCACGTCCACCCGCTTCGTGCTCGTCGAGCCGAGCCATCCCGGCAACGTCGGGGCGGCCGCTCGCGCGCTGAAGACGATGGGCTTCTCTCGCCTCGTGCTGGTCGCGCCGCGCGTGCCGCACGTGCAGAGCGACCCCGAGGCGATCGCGATGGCCAGCGGTGCGGACGACGTCCTCGCGTCCGCGCATGTCGTGCCGACGCTCGGCGAAGCGCTGTCCGGCGTGCACTGGTCGATCGCGCTGACCGCGCGCACGCGCGAATACGGGCCGCCGCGCCTCGCGCCGCGCGCGGCTGCCGCACAGGCGAGCGCGCAGGTCGGCACGGGCGACATCGCGCTCGTGTTCGGCAACGAGCGCACCGGTCTCGCGAACGAGCATGTCGAGCAGTGCAGCGCGCTCGCGCACATTCCGGCCAATCCGGCCTACAGTTCGCTGAATCTCGCGCAGGCCGTGCAGGTGCTCGCATACGAGTTGCGCGTCGCGTTTCTCGAGCAGGCGAGCGAGCCGTCGGCGCAGCCGCAGGGCGAAGCCGGTACGCTCGCGCAAAGCGACGAGATCGAGCGGATGTACGTGCACCTCGAGAACGCGTTGATCGCGCTCGACTTTCTCGATCCGCGCAATCCGAAGAAACTGATGCCGCGGCTGCGGCGCCTGTTCGCGCGCACGGGCCTCGAGCGCGAGGAGGTCAACATCCTGCGCGGCATCGCGAAGCACATCCTGCTGAAGTCGGGCAAGCCGGGCGGCGACGCGTAAGCGGCCGGCGCTCCGATTGCCGGGGCGGGGGAGTTCGCTCGATGCGGCGTGCATTCGGCCGGGCCATGTGTCGACCGACCGCACGCGTCGAACCTGCTGTTTCTCCCGACCGATCGGCCCCGGAAACCCCGGCGTAGCAAGCGTTCCGGCCGAATACCCGCGCCGACGGCGGGGTGAACGCGCGGCCGCGTGCGGCCGGGCACGACTGGCCCTACAATCGCCGGACGTCATAAGTAAATTACCCGGCGCGATAACGGCCGGCATTGCCGGCGATGCGCGCCGGCCTTTTCCCAGATCACATCATGTTCACGAGACTGCGCGAAGACGTCGCAACGATTCGCGAGCGGGATCCCGCCGCTCGCAGTGCGTGGGAAGTGCTGACCTGTTATCCGGGGCTGCATGCGCTCGTGCTGCACCGTTTCGCGCACGCATGCTGGCGCGCGAAGCGCTACTGGCTCGCGCGGTTCGTGTCGCAGGCCGGCCGGTTCCTGACTGGCATCGAGATCCACCCCGGCGCGACGATCGGCCGGCGCGTGTTCATCGATCACGGCATGGGCGTCGTGATCGGCGAGACGGCGATCATCGGCGACGACTGCACCATCTATCAGGGCGTGACGCTGGGCGGCACGTCGCTCACGCGCGGCGCGAAGCGCCACCCGACGCTCGAGGCCGGCGTGATCGTCGGCGCCGGCGCGAAGGTGCTCGGCGGTTTCACGGTCGGCGCGGGCGCGAAGATCGGTTCGAACGCGGTGGTCGTCAAGCCGGTGCCGGCGGGCGGCACGGCGGTCGGCAACCCGGCGCGCATCGTGATGCCCGCGCAGCCGAAGCCGCAGACCGAGCGCGCGGCATTCAGCGCATACGGGATCACGCCGAACGCCGACGATCCGATGTCGCTCGCGATCCACGGACTGATCGATCACGCGGCGAAGGAAAGCCGCCGCGTCGACGAGATCGTCGCGGCACTCGAGCGGCTCGGCACGCATCTGGAAACGCTGCAGGGCGCCGACGCGGCGCGCCTCGACCTGCGCAGGCTGTCGGCGGTGCTGGAAGGCAAGACGGTCGAACGCCAGACGTAACCCACGCGATGGGCGCTGATCGCTGTCGGTCAGTGCGACGGCAGCGCCGGCGTCAGTCGAGCGGCATCGCGTGGATGCCTTCCGCGTCGACGCGCAGGTAGCCGCCGCGCGGCGTGCCGTGATCGAGATCCCAGTCGGGCAGCACCCAGCGGATTCCGCCCGGCTCCGCGTGGCGCGCGGGGCGGTGCGTGTGGCCGTGAATGATCACGCTCGCGCGGCTTTTCCGGAACAGCGCGGCCACGCCATCCCGCGTGACGTCGTAGATGGCCGAAGCCGGGCGCATCCGGCCCGCTTCACTGTTCGAGCGCATGCGCTGCGCGAGCGCGCGGCGCCAGCGGAACGGCCACGCGAGAAACAGCCATTGCGCGACGCGATTGCGCGCGAAGCGCCGGAACACCTGGTAGCCGCGGTCGGCCGTGCATTGCGCGTCGCCGTGCGCGAGCACGATGCGCTGGCCGAACGCCATGATCAGCGAAGGGTCGGGCAGCAGCATCGCGCCGGCCGCCTTCATGAAGCGCCGGCCGAGCAGGAAATCACGGTTGCCGTGCATCACGTAGAGCGCGATGCCGCGCTCCGAGAACGTGTGCATCAGCGCGGCCATGCGCGCGGCGAACGGATCGTCGTCGAGGATGTCGTCGCCGATCCAGTATTCGAACAGGTCGCCGAGGATGAACACCGAGTCGGCGCTGTCGGCGGTGTATTTCACGAAATGCTCGAACGCGGCGACCGTCTTCGGAATCGCCTCGCTCAGGTGCAGATCGGAGAGAAACAGGAACGGGCGTGCGGCTTGCGCGTACTCGCGCTCGCCCGGCACGCCCGCGGAGACGCTTCGCGGCGGACTCTCCTGCAACATCGAAGTGCCTCCGTAACGACTATGCGTCAGACCACCACGGCCTTTTCGATCACGACGTCATCGGTCGGCACGTCCTGATGGAAGCCCGCGTTGCCCGTCTTGACGCCCTTGATCTTGTCGACCACGTCCTGGCCTTCGACGACCTTGCCGAACACTGCGTAGCCCCAGCCCTGCGGCGTCGGCGACGAGTGGTTCAGGAAGTCGTTGTCGTTCACGTTGATGAAGAACTGGGCGGTCGCCGAGTGCGGATCGTTCGTGCGTGCCATCGCGACCGTGTAGTTGTCGTTCTTCAGGCCGTTGTTCGCTTCGTTGTCGATCGGCGCGTCGGTCGGCTTCTGCTTCAGGCCCGGCTCGAAGCCGCCGCCCTGGATCATGAAGCCGTTGATCACGCGATGGAACACGGTGCCGTCGTAATGGCCCTTCTTCACGTAGTTCAGGAAGTTTTCGACCGTCTTCGGTGCCTTCGCGGCGTCGAGTTCGAGCTTGATCACGCCGTGGTTCGTATGCAGTTCAACCATGATGAATTCCTTCGGTGAGGCGGTTTAAATGGCACGCGGCCGGTCGTGCGACGCGGCCGCGTGTGGCGCCGGACGTGCCGGCAGGTGCTTACTTCGAGACGATGCTCGCCGATTCGATCACGACCGGTTGCGCCGGTACGTCCTGCATCGGGCCGCGCGAGGTCGTCGCCACGCCTTCGATCTTCTTCACGACGTCGAGGCCCGACACGACCTTGCCGAACACTGCATAGCCGTTGCCGTCCGGGTTCGGATAGTCGAGGCCGCCGTTGTCGACCGTATTGATGAAGAACTGCGCGGTGGCCGAATTCGGATCGCTCGTGCGCGCCATCGCGATCGTGCCCGTCAGGTTCTTCAGACCATTGCGGCTTTCCAGCGGGATCGGCGCGCGGGTCGGCTTTTCCTCGAAGTTGGTCTTGTAGCCGCCGCCCTGGATCATGAAGCCCTTGATCACGCGATGGAAGATCGTGCCGTTGTACTGGCCGGCCTTCACGTAATCGAGGAAGTTGGCGACGGATTTCGGCGCCTTCTCCGGATAGAGCTCGACGCGGATGTCGCCCTGCGAGGTCTTCAGCTGCACGACGGGGTGCGCGGTGGCCGTTTGCGCGAACGCGGGCGCGGTCGCGAGAAGGGCGGCGCCGCCAAGCGCCAGCAACAGACGTTTCATTGCGATCCTCAGGTTGGGAGGGAAGGAAGGCCGCGCCGCTTATTTCGACGGCGCGACGTACGGTGCCGCCAGTGCGCCCGACGGACCGCTGAACTGGAACGTCGGCGACATCGGCAGCGTGGTGGTGCTCACGTTCGCGGCGGCGCGGTCGGTGTAGTCGCGCGTGGCCGGCGACGTCGCGCGGGCGTTCGGCGCGGCTTTCGACGGCGACACGATCTTCTGCAGATCGGCGAGGCGCTGCGCGGTCGCGCCGCTCGTGCGGCCGAGCGATTGCGCGCGCTTGTACGATTCGGCCGCGAGGCGCAGGTAGAGATCGCCGAGGTTCTCGTACGCGAGCGAGTAGCCCGGGTTCGATTGCGTCGCGGTGACGAGCGCGGTGCGCGCCTCGTCATAGCGGCCGTGCTTCGCGTAGAGCGCCGCGAGGTTGTTGTACGGCTCGGGCAGTTCGGGGTACGCCTGCGTGATCGCGACGAACTGCTGGATCGCGTCGTCGTCGCGGTTCAGGCGGGCCAGCACGGTGCCGCGCTTGAACTGCGCCTGCACGTCGTGCGGGTTCGACGCGATGCGCGCGTCGAGCTGCGCGAGCGCCTGCTGCCACTGCTTGCCGGCGATCGACGCGTCGATTTCGGGAGTGCCGTCGGCGACCGCCGGGGCCTTTTGCGCATGCGCCGCGGGAGCCGCGAAAAGCGTCAGCGCGACGCCCATGACGGTGGTCGCAACGAGGGTCGCAGCGCTCGGCGCGCGGCCGCGATGAGGTTTCATAGGCGTAAATCGGAATGTTATACTCCGAGCCATTCTAACAAAACGTCTGCGCGTTCCGGCGAGCGGCAGACAGTCTTTCTTAGCCTCTCGTGGCCGTCACCGCTGTGCTTGCAGCCTGACCGCCCCATGTGATATCGAGGACGCGCGGCCTGGCGCCGCAGCAGATGGTCCGTCCGTTTCACATGCTGGGCGAGCTTCGCCAGGGCGGTTTCCTTCGGCTCACGGTTCATCTCTATGGAATCACTGCGCATCTACAACACGCTCGCGCGTGACAAGCAAGTTTTCGTGCCGCGCCAGCCCGGCGAAGTGCGGATGTACGTATGCGGGATCACCGTCTACGACTATTGTCACGTGGGCCACGCGCGCATGCTGGTCGTGTTCGACCTCGTCCAGCGCTGGCTGCGTGCGATCGGCTATCGGGTCACGTACGTGCGCAACATCACCGACATCGACGACAAGATCATCCGCCGCGCGGTCGAGAACGGCGAGACGATCAAGTCGCTGACCGACCGCTTCATCGGCGCGATGCACGAGGATGAAACCGCGCTCGGCATCCAGCGGCCCGACGTCGAGCCGCGCGCGACGCAGTTCATCCCGCAGATGCTCGGCATGATCGAGACGCTCGAGACGAACGGCTACGCGTATCAGGCGGCCGACGGCGACGTCAATTACTCGGTGCGCAAGTTCGCAGACTACGGGAAGCTGTCGGGCAAATCGCTCGACGATCTCCGCGCGGGCGAGCGCGTCGCCGCGAACGATGCGAAGCAGGATCCGCTCGACTTCGTGCTGTGGAAGCGCGCGAAGGCGGACGAGCCGGAAGGCGCGTCGTGGGCGTCGAAGTACGGGATGGGCCGCCCGGGCTGGCACATCGAGTGCTCGGCGATGGGCTGCTCGCTGCTCGGCAATCATTTCGACATCCACGGCGGCGGGCAGGACCTGCAATTCCCGCACCACGAGAACGAGATCGCGCAGAGCGAAGGCGCGACCGGCGAGACGTTCGTCAACTACTGGATGCACAACGGCTTTGTGCAGGTCGACAACGAGAAGATGTCGAAATCGCTCGGCAACTTCTTCACGATCCGCGAGGTGCTCGAGCGTTACGACGCGGAAGTCGTGCGCTTCTTCATCGTGCGCACGCACTACCGTTCGCCGCTCAATTACAGCGACGTGCATCTCGACGATGCGCGCGCGTCGCTCACGCGTCTGTACACCGCGCTGAAGGACGTCGAGCCCGACACGCTCGCGCTCGACTGGAACGAGCCGCACGCGCAACGTTTCGCGGCGGCGATGAACGACGATTTCAACACGCCGGTCGCGGTGGCGACGCTGTTCGAGCTGGCGGGTGAAGTCAACCGCACGCGCGACGCCTCGCTCGCACGGCAACTGAAACAGCTGGCGGGCCTGCTCGGCCTGCTGGGCCGCGAACCGCGCGCGTTCCTGCAGCAGGCGTCCGGCGCCGCGCAGGCGGGCGGGCTCGCGGCCGACGAGATCGAAGCGCAGATCGCCGCGCGCGTCGCGGCGAAGCAAGCGAAGGACTATGCCGAAGCGGACCGGATCCGGGCGGAATTGCTCGAAGCCGGCATCGCACTTGAAGACAAACCGGGCGGATCGACCGAATGGCGTCGCGTATGAGCGCAGCGCGTTCCACTGACCGATCCGTCAGGTAGGAGGCAAGATGGCAACGGCCAGAAAAGCGCCGGTCAGGCGTGCGACCCCGGTCGCCGCGCGTCCGGCAGCCAAGCGCGTACCGGCGGCGAAGGCGGACGCGACGCGCGCCGTGCCGAACGGCGCGCTGAACGGTCATGCGCAGCCGGCGGCCGCGCAGCCGGCCGCCGACGCGGCCCGCAAGATACGTGCGTCCGAAGCGGACGGCGAGGAGGGCGTCGTGCGTCCCGCCTATTGGGACAAGGCGTGCGCGGACCTCGTCAAGCGCGACCGGATTCTGAAGAAACTGATTCCGAAGTTCGGCCCCGCGCATCTGGTGAAGCGCGGCGACCCGTTCGTCACGCTCGCGCGCTCGGTCGTCGGCCAGCAGATTTCGGTGCCGTCCGCCCAGTCGCTGTGGGCGCGCATCGAGGACGCCTGTCCGAAACTCGCGCCGCAACCGGTGATCCGGCTCGGCGCGGACAAGCTGATCGCGTGCGGGTTGTCGAAACGCAAGACGGAATACATCCTCGATCTCGCGCAGCATTTCGTGTCGGGGGCGCTGCACGTCGACAAATGGACGTCGATGGACGACGAGGACGTGATCGCGGAACTCACGCAGATCCGCGGCATCAGCCGCTGGACGGCCGAGATGTTCCTGATCTTCAACCTGTCGCGGCCGGACGTGCTGCCGCTCGACGACCCGGGCCTGATCCGTGCGATCAGCGTCAATTACTTCAGCGGCGAACCCGTCACGCGCAGCGAGGCGCGCGAGGTCGCGGCCAACTGGGAGCCGTGGCGCACCGTCGCGACCTGGTACATGTGGCGCAGCCTCGATGCGCCCGACGCCGACGCCTGAGCGTCGGCTATCGGGTTTTAAACATCAATAGTTGAGAGCCGGTTTTGAGCGTCGCCCGCGCGGGTAGAATACGCGCTGCCGCAAGACCCAAGGATTCGAACACATGAAGACCACGTTTCTGGATTTCGAACAGCCGATCGCCGAACTCGAGGCCAAGATCGAAGAGCTGCGATTCGTGCAGGACGACTCGGCTGTCGATATTTCGGAAGAAATCGAGCGGCTGTCGAAGAAAAGCCAGCAACTGACGAAAGACCTCTACGCGAACCTGTCGCCGTGGCAGGTTTCGCAGATCGCGCGGCACCCGCAGCGGCCGTACACGCTCGACTACGTCGCGGAACTGTTTACCGATTTTCACGAGCTGCATGGCGACCGCGCGTTCGCGGACGACCTGTCGATCGTCGGTGGTCTCGCGCGCTTCGGCGGCCATCCGTGCATGGTGATCGGTCACCAGAAGGGCCGCGACACGAAGGAGCGCGCCGCGCGCAACTTCGGGATGCCGCGTCCGGAAGGCTATCGCAAGGCCGAACGCCTGATGCGTCTCGCCGAGAAGTTCGGGCTGCCGATCTTCACGTTCGTCGACACGCCGGGCGCGTACCCGGGCATCGGCGCGGAAGAGCGCGGCCAGTCGGAGGCGATCGGTCGCAACCTGTACGTGATGGCCGAGCTGAAGACGCCGATCATCACGACGGTGATCGGCGAGGGCGGTTCGGGCGGTGCGCTGGCGATCGCCGTGGCCGACACCGTGATGATGCTGCAGTTCTCGACCTACTCGGTGATCTCGCCGGAAGGCTGCGCGTCGATCCTGTGGAAGAGCGCAGCGAAGGCGCCGGAAGCCGCGGAAGCGCTGGGCCTGACCGCGCACCGCCTGAAGGCGCTCGGCCTGATCGACAAGATCATCAACGAGCCGCTCGGCGGCGCGCATCGCGATCCAAAGGGCATGGCCGCGCTGCTGCGCCGTGCGCTGGCCGATTCGCTGCGCCAGTTCCAGGGCATGAGCATCGATGCGCTGCGCGAGCGCCGCTTCGAGCGCCTGATGGCCTACGGCAAGTTCAAGGAAACCACGCCCGGCGCATGACCGGCCGTGTATTCAAGGCGCGTGCCGCTGCACGCGCGTCTCGCTCGTGATCCCACCCACCGAATTCTCCGCCGACCGCGTCGTCCTCGACGCGGTCGGCGTTGCGCTTTCTGGTCTGCCGCCGGACGCGCGCATCGCGATCGCCTACAGCGGCGGCCTCGATTCGACCGTGCTGCTCGATGCGGCCGTGCGCGTCGCGGGCGCATCGCGCTGCGTCGCGCTGCACGTGCATCACGGCCTGAGCGCGAACGCCGACGCATGGGTCGCGCATGCCGAAGGGCAAGCGGCGCGGCTCGGTGTCGCATTCGAATCGATGCGCGTCGACGTGCCGCGCGACAGCGGGCTCGGGATCGAGGCGACCGCGCGCGAGCGTCGCTACGCGGCGCTCGACGAGATGGGCGAACGCCATGGCGTGGCGGCGCTGTGGCTCGCGCAACATGCGGACGACCAGGCGGAGACGGTGCTGCTGCAACTGTTGCGCGGCGCGGGAATCGCGGGGCTCGCCGCGATGGCGCCGCGTTATCGCCCGGACGGCGTGAGCATCGAGCGTGTACGTCCGTTGCTGCGACTGTTGCGCGCACAACTCGAGCGCTATGCGGAGCAGCACGCGCTCGCGTGGATCGACGACGAATCGAACGGCGACACGCGCTATGCGCGCAATGCGCTGCGCGTCGACGTGCTGCCGGCGCTGGCCGTGCATTTCCCGGGCTTTCGCGACGCGCTCGGCCGCGCGGCCCAGCATGCGGCGGCCGCTCAGCGGCTGCTCGACGATCTGGCCGAGCTCGATTTCGCCGTCGCCGCGCGCGATGACGGTCACGCGTTGTCGCGCGACGCGCTGGCAGGATTCGACGACACGCGCGGCGCGAACCTGCTGCGCTTCTGGATGCGCCGGCTCGGTTTGCCGGGCGCGTCGGCTACCCGTCTGGCCAACATGATGCGGCAACTGCGCGCGGCGCACGACGCGCATGCGCTGCGTGTGGATCACGCGGGGCAGTGCCTGCGGCTCTATCGCGATGTCGTGTACTGGGAGGCGGGCGACAGCAGCGAGCCGGCCGACGACGGCACGGGGACGCCGCAGCCGGAGGCGGCACTCGCGTGGGACGGGGAGGAGGTGTGGCATCTGCCGGGATGGCGCGGCACGTTCGTGTTCGCGCCCGCCGACGCGGGCAGCGCCGACGCGGTGCCCGAGGCGCTGCTGCGCGGTACCCGGCTGGCGGCGCGCGCCCGTGCCGGCGGCGAACGGATGCGCACGTCGCCGGGCGGGCCGGGCCGGACGCTGAAGAACCTGTTCCAGGAGCGCGGGGTGCCGGCCTGGCAACGCGACGTGCCGCTGCTGTTCGCGGGTGACCGGCTGATCTACGTGCCGCGGCTGGGCGTCAATCGCGACATCGGCGAGCCGGCCGACGCGGCGCCCGGGGATGCGGCATGGCGCCGGATCGAATGGCGCCCCGATTTGCTGATCGCCTAGCAGCGGCAGGCGGTCGAACGCGCGATGGCGGGCCGATTTTCACCATTTGGTAAACAGCGCCGGAACGGCCGCCGACACGGCGCGCGGCTTGTCAAGCGGGCTTCTATCGGGTACGCTCGGTCGTTTGCTCGGCTCGATTTTTGAGCGTTTTGTGCAGGTTTTCCGCGTGACGTACCCGGTTTGCGCGGCCTGATCGGCCTTCCGGGCAAAATCCGCCACGCTTGCGTGTTGCGTCCCAGCCGTCCCCCTCGTCGTCCGTCCACAGCCACAAGCCGCGTGACCGAACGGCTACGCGGCCTGCCCAGCGCGCCCGTGCGGTTTCTCCTCCAGTTCAGAACGACAATGGCACTCATCGTACACAAATACGGCGGCACTTCGATGGGCTCGGTCGAGCGCATCAAGAACGTCGCGAAACGCGTCGCAAAATGGCATCAGGCCGGGCACCAGATGGTGGTCGTGCCTTCGGCGATGTCCGGCGAAACCAACCGTCTGCTCGGTCTCGCGAAAGAGATTTCGAGCCAGCCGAGCCCGCGTGAGCTCGACATGATCGCGTCGACCGGCGAGCAGGTCAGCGTCGGCCTGCTGTCGATCGCGCTGCAGGAAATCGGCGTCGAGGCCGTGAGCTATGCCGGCTGGCAAGTGCCGATCAAGACGGACAGCGCGTTTACGAAAGCACGCATTCACTCGATCGACGACGAGCGCGTGAAGGACGATCTGAACGCAGGCAAGGTCGTGATCATCACGGGCTTCCAGGGCGTCGATCCGGACGGCCACATCACGACGCTGGGCCGCGGCGGCTCGGACACGTCGGCGGTGGCGGTGGCGGCTGCGCTGGGTGCCGAAGAGTGCCTGATCTATACCGACGTCGACGGCGTCTACACGACCGATCCGCGGGTCGTCGAAGAGGCGCGCCGCCTCGACCGCGTGACGTTCGAGGAGATGCTGGAAATGGCCAGCCTCGGCTCGAAGGTCCTGCAGATCCGCTCGGTCGAATTCGCCGGCAAATACCAGGTGAAGACGCGTGTGCTGTCGAGCCTGACCGATCCGCTGATTGCGCTCGACGAAGAAATGCGCTCGGGCACCCTGATTACTTTTGAAGAAGACGAGACCATGGAAAAGGCAGTCATTTCCGGCATCGCGTTCCAGCGCGACGAAGCACGCATTGCTGTGATGGGCGTGCCCGACAAGCCGGGCATCGCATATCAGATCCTCGGCCCGGTGGCCGATGCGAACGTCGACGTCGACATGATCATCCAGAACCAGAGCGTCGAAGGCAAGACCGACTTCACGTTCACGGTCGGCCGCGGCGACTACCAGAAGGCGATGGACATCCTCACCAACCAGGTGCAGGGCCATGTGAGCGCCGAGCGCGTGCAGGGCGACCCGAAGGTGTCGAAGGTGTCGGTCGTCGGCGTCGGCATGCGTTCGCACGTGGGCGTCGCGAGCAAGATGTTCCGTACGCTGTCGGAAGAGGGCATCAACATCCAGATGATCTCGACGTCCGAAATCAAGATTTCGGTGCTGATCGACGAGAAATACATGGAGCTGGCCGTCCGCGCGCTGCACAAGGTATTCGAACTCGACCAGGCGTCGTGAATTTTTCGTGATGCATTGAAGAAAATGCATCACGGAAATTGACGCACGGTTCGAAACCCTATATTATCTCGTTCTCGTCGCACTGCCTCCCTGGTGCGAGCGAAAGTTTGGGAGACGTGGCCGAGAGGTCGAAGGCACTCCCCTGCTAAGGGAGCATCTGGGCCAAAACCTGGATCGAGGGTTCGAATCCCTCCGTCTCCGCCAAAAGCGGTGACAAAGCCCCGCAAGTTCTCGGACTTGCGGGGCTTTTTCTTTTTCCGGCCCACCGTGTGGTGTCGTGCGCCAAGCATCGATGCCGTCGAGTCTCGTCCTCGGGCGCGCATCGTCGATACGGCATTGGGCAATGACTGCTCGACGGGAGTGGCGGTCATGCGCTACATATCGCGTATCGTTCCGCGCGACTCGAGGTGATGCTCGTGGCAACCCCGCATTCCGTTCTGACCGTCCTGTCTCATCGACCTGTCGACGGATTGATCGACAACCACGCACGTTACGCGCATCTGCACGGCTACCGGCATGCAATGGTCGACGGCATGCACGTGTATGGCGAGCGCCAGCAGGTGCTGTACAAGTACCACGCGATCATCGCGCAACTCGTTGCGATGGAGCACGGTGCGTTGCTGCTCGTGCTCGACCCGTTCTCCGTCGTGTTCGATCCGCACGCGCTGACGGATGTCGCGCACGGGTACGACGCGATCGTCACGACGCAGACGTCGAAATCGGCGTTGCCCGCCGCGAGCGGCATGATCTTCCGCAACGTGCCCGACGTACGCGAGCAGTTGCGCCGGCTGGCGCTGGAACTGGGCAAGTGGGCGATGCATCTTCCGGAGCGGCAGCACGCGTGCGAGGCGACGCTGCTGGCAGCGCACTTTCCACCGCTGCCGTTTGACGTACCGCTTGCGAACGGCCATTTCGCGTCGGCCCAGACGGTCTGGAGCGATGGCGTGTCGATCGATTCGATCGCCGGCGCGCGACCGCTCGTGGCGCACCAGGCACCCGAGTGGCGAGACGTGAACGGCTTCTGGGCGCCGGTGCCCGATTACGACTTCCGCTACGTGACGGCGCTCGTCGACGATGCCGAACGGTACCAGCGCGGCGACTGTCCGCGCGCGATGGACCACTGGTGCGCCGCGCAGCAGCAACCGCGCGAAGCAGAGCGGCATGTGAATCCGCATGCGCCGATCGCGTTCGTGAGCCTGCATACGTCGCATATCGCGGGCTACGGCGACCTGCACGAGGAGAATTTCGTCCGCTACTGCACGCGACATGGCTATGCGTACCACACGTATCGCGCCGCGCCCGCTTTCCTGCCGGACGGCATCGACGCGAACTGGGCGAAGCTGCATCTGATTCGCGAACATCTGCCGCATCACGCGTTCGTGTTCTGGGTCGATGCGGACATCCTCGCGATCGACCAGCGCCAGCGCATCGATGGCACGATCGAGGGGCGCGACTTCGTGATCGGGACCGATCACACGGCGTGGGCGATCAACTCGTGCATGATTGGCGTGCGCAACGTGGCGCCGATGCGCGAACTGGTCGAACGCATCTGCGCGCGCATCGAGCAGTTCGACGATCGCTCGTCGGTCTATGCGAGTGGTGGCGACCAGCAGGCGATCTATGTGGAGTTGCTTGAGTCCGGCATGATCGACGCGCGCCATATCGTCGATGCGACGACGCTCGCGTCGTCCCCGGTCTATGCGACGCGCGACAGCCGCTTCGTCCATTTCCCCGCCCAGCACGACCACTATCGTGCGGTGACGATGCGCGTATGGGATCGCTTGAGTCACCTGCGCTAATGGCCGCTCGCGTGAGAAGTGGTGCGCGAGGGTAACTCGATCTGCGGTATGCGCAGCATGAGATCGAATGAAATAAAAATGAAAGTATTTCTGTAAGACAGGAGAGGCCACGCGACCGCGGCACTGCGGAACGCTAAGCATGTCGTTCCGGCCCTCCGAAATGACCGGTTGACATCAAAAATGCGGCGCTGCGTCGATTTCTGTCGCACGCGGCATCGAGCAATACGAAAAATTACTCATAAAAATCAGTAGGCTACGCGGGCACGCAAAATTGATGTTCTGCTGCGCTGCAGAAAATATTCAATCGTTTTATGCTGGTTAACCCGATCGCATTTGAGCGGCATCAACTTTTCCGGTGATGCCGCTTTACATTTTGCCAACATTGGCGATTCACGAAATCTACCTGTCGATTTGATTTCGTCCCTTTCGTCGCGCCTGTCCCCGATGCAGGGCGCGACCTCCTCAAGGCGTTGTTGACATGCATGATTTCCCCTTCCTGAGCCTGGCCATCTGGGTTCCGATACTGTTCGGCGCGGTGCTGCTGCGCGCCGGTTCCGACCAGCATTCATGCCGGATACGACTGATCGCGCTGATCGGCGCGATCGCCGGGCTGGCGGCCGTCGTGCCGCTGATCGCCGGTTTCGACGCGCATTCGGCGGCGATGCAGTTCGTCGAAAGACGCGACTGGCTGGCGGCATTCAATGCCGGCTGGCGGGTCGGCATCGACGGCGCGTCGCTGTGGCTCGTCGTGCTGACCGCATTCACGACGCTCGTGGTGGTGGTGGCGTCGTGGGAGTCGGTCACGGTGCGCGTCGCGCAGTACTACGCGTCGTTCCTGATCCTGTCGGGGCTGATGGTCGGCGTATTCGTCGCGCAGGACGGGCTGCTGTTCTTCATCTTCTTCGAGGCGACGCTGATCCCGCTGTACCTGCTGATCGGTACGTGGGGGCGCGAGCGACGCGTGTATGCGGCCGTGAAGTTCTTCTTCATCTCGTTCGCCGGCTCGCTGTTGCTGCTGATGGCGATGCTGTACCTGTACGCGCAGTCGCATACGTTCGACATGGCCGTGTGGCGCACGCTGCAGCTCGGCTTCGCGCCGCAGTTGCTGGTGTTCCTCGGCTTCTTCGCCGCGTTCGCGGTCAAGGTGCCGATGTGGCCGGTCCACACGTGGCTGAGCGACGTGTACACGGACGGCCCGACGGGCGCCGCGCTGATGCTCGCGATGCTCAAGCTCGGCGGTTACGGGTTCCTGCGCTTCGCGCTGCCGATCACGCCGGACGCGAGCCACTTCTTCGCGCCGGCCGTGATCGCGCTGTCGCTGTTCGCGATCGTCTACGCGAGCCTGATCGCGCTCGCGCAGACCGATCTCGGCAAGCTGCTCGCGTATTCGACGGTCGCGCACATGGGGATCGTCACGCTGGGGCTGTTCCTGTTCAACCGGATCGGCGTCGAAGGCGCGATCGTGCAACTCGTGTCGTACGGCTTCGTGGCGGGCGCGATGCTGTTGTGCGTGAACGTGCTCGTGGATCGTACCAGGCAGCGCGAGATCGCCGCGTACGGCGGCGTGGCGGGCGTGATGCCGCGTTTCGCGACCTTCACGCTGCTGTTCGCGATGGCCAACGTCGGTCTGCCGGGCACGTCGGGGTTCGTCGGCGAGTTCATGGTGATCATGGGCGCGATCCGCTTCAACTTCTGGATCGGTGCGATCGCGGCGCTCACGCTGATCCTCAGCGCGTCGTACACGCTGTGGATGCTCAAGCGCGTCGTGTTCGGCAAGGTCGCGAGCCAGCGGATCGCGAAGCTCGCCGACCTGAATCGTCGCGAGATCGTGATGTTCGCGTCGCTCGCGCTGATCGTGCTGGCGGTCGGCATCGATCCGAAGCCGTTCACCGATGCGATCGATCCGACCGTCGGCAAGCTGATCCAGGAAGCGAGCCATTCGAAGGTGCCGGCAGGGGATGGCCCCGCGCCGGCGCTGCCGTCGTACATGGCGTCGACGCACGACTGATCCCGGCACACCGCGCCGCGCAAGCCAGCCGCATTCGCGCGGCAGGTATCGTTGCGCACGCATCGATCGAGGATCGGCACGGGGCGTACCGGGCCCGCTTCCGGCTGCGTGAAATTGCCCCGCGACAATGTGACTCACGGCAGATTTTGCAATGATGATTTGCCGCCTGCACCGGTTTTTCATCGCACTCGCGCGACGTATGATTCGGCCAATTTCGTGAATCGAATGCGCATCGGGCATACGCAAACGGATTCAATGACCCGCGGGGCTGTGTGATGAAAAGAAGGGCTTCAAGAGGCTGGTCGGCGCTGATGGCCATGGGCACGGCGCTAAGCCTGTCAGGTTGTAATTTAGATGTACTAAATCCGAAAGGAAGTGTGGGTGCCGCCGAAAAGGCGCTGATCGCGACGTCCACCTGGGCGATGCTGATCGTCGTCGTGCCGGTGATCCTGCTCACGCTGTGGTTCGCGTGGCGTTACCGTGCGTCGAACCGCAACGCCGCCTACGCGCCGAACTGGTCGCACTCGACCGCGATCGAGGTCGTGATCTGGACGGTGCCGACGCTGATCATCCTGTTCCTCGGCGTGCTCACGTGGAAAACCACGCACGAGCTCGATCCGTACAAGCCGCTCGAATCGGCGGTGAAACCGATCGACGTCGAGGTGGTCGCGCTCGACTGGAAGTGGCTGTTCATCTATCCGGAACTCGGTATCGCGTCGGTGAACCAGCTCGCGATTCCGGTCGGCACGCCGGTGAACTTCCGCATCACGTCGGATTCGGTGATGAACTCGTTCTTCATCCCGCAGCTCGGCGGCCAGGTCTATGCGATGGCCGGCATGCAGACGCGCCTGCACCTGATCGCCGACGAGCCCGGCAACTACGCGGGCACGTCCGCCAACTTCAGCGGCCGCGGTTTCTCCGACATGAAGTTCCGCACGCTCGCCGAGCCGCGCGAGCAGTTCGATGCGTGGGTGCAGAAGGTGAAGGCGTCGCCGGACCGGCTCGACGCGACTATGTACGGCGGCGTCGCGCAGCCGAGCGAGAAGGCGCCGGTGCGCTATTTCTCGTCGGTCGATCCGCGGCTCTTCCACAACATCATCGCGAAATACAACGATGGCCACGTCCTCGACCTGAAGGACGCCGCCTGCGGCACGAAGGGGTAACGCATGTTCGGCAAACTCACACTCTCGGCGATCCCGTTCGATCAGCCCATCATCATGGGGGCCGGCGCCTTCATGGGTCTGGTCGTGCTGGGCATTCTCGCCGCGCTGACG
The DNA here is from genome assembly GCF_016759955.1 of Burkholderia sp. KCJ3K979. Classification (NCBI taxonomy): domain Bacteria; kingdom Pseudomonadati; phylum Pseudomonadota; class Betaproteobacteria; order Burkholderiales; family Burkholderiaceae; genus Burkholderia; species Burkholderia sp. KCJ3K979. Next base: position 17,266 of record NZ_JACFYV010000052.1, on the reverse strand, counting down.
ATCACCGGCCGCTGGAAATGGCTGTGGACGGAATGGCTGACCACGGTCGACCACAAGAGACTCGGCGTGATGTACATCATCGTCGCGCTGATCATGCTGCTGCGCGGCTTCGCCGACGCGATCATGATGCGCATGCAGCTCGCGCTCGCGTACAACGCGCCCGGCTACCTGCCGCCGCACCACTATGACCAGATCTTCACGGCGCACGGCGTGATCATGATCTTCTTCATGGCGATGGTGTTCATGGTCGGCCTGATGAACCTGGTCGTGCCGCTGCAGATCGGCGCGCGCGACGTCGCGTTCCCGTTCATCAACTCGCTGTCGTTCTGGATGACGGCGGTCAGCGCGATCCTGATCAACCTGTCGCTCGTGATCGGCGAATTCGCGCAGACGGGCTGGCTCGCATACCCGCCGCTGTCGGAGCTGCAGTTCAGTCCGGGGGTAGGGGTCGACTACTACCTGTGGGCGCTGCAGATCTCGGGCGTCGGCACGTTGCTGACCGGCGTGAACTTCTTCGTGACGATCATCAAGATGCGTGCGCCGGGCATGACGTTGATGAAGATGCCCGTGTTCACGTGGACGGCCCTGTGCACGAACGTGCTGATCATGGCGTCGTTCCCGATCCTGACCGCGACGCTCGCGCTGCTCGGCCTCGACCGTTACCTCGGCATGCACTTCTTCACGAACGACGCCGGCGGCAACGCGATGCTGTACCTGAACCTGATCTGGGCGTGGGGCCATCCGGAGGTGTACATCCTGATCCTGCCGGCGTTCGGGATCTTCTCGGAAGTCATCGCGACGTTCGCGAAGAAGCCGCTGTTCGGCTACAAGACGATGGTGTACGCGACCTGCGCGATCATGGTGCTGTCGTTCCTCGTGTGGCTGCATCACTTCTTCACGATGGGCTCGGGCGCGAACGTGAATGCGTTCTTCGGGATCATGACGATGATCATCGCGATTCCGACCGGCGTGAAGGTGTTCAACTGGCTGTTCACGATGTACCGCGGCCGGATCGAATTCACGACGCCCGTGCTGTGGACGATCGGCTTCATGGTCACGTTCACGCTCGGCGGCATGACCGGCGTGATGATGGCGATTCCGGGCGCGGACTTCGTGCTGCACAACAGCCTGTTCCTGATCGCGCACTTCCACAACGTGATCATCGGCGGCGTGCTGTTCGGCTATCTCGCGGGCTTCAACTACTGGTTCCCGAAGGCGTTCGGCTTCAAGCTGAACGAGAAGCTCGGCAAGGCCGCGTTCTGGTTCTGGCAGGTCGGCTTCTACGTCGCCTTCGTGCCGCTCTACGTGCTCGGCTTCATGGGCATGACGCGCCGCCTGAACCACTACGACAACCCGGCCTGGCATCCGTGGCTGCTGGTCGCCGCGTTCGGCGCCGTGCTGATCGCGATCGGCATCGCGTGCCAGTTGCTGCAGCTGGTGGTCAGCATCCGCAACCGCCATCTGCCCGAGTACCGCGACACGACGGGCGACCCGTGGGGCGGCCGCACGCTGGAGTGGGCGACCTCGTCGCCGCCGGCCGACTACAACTTCGCGGTGATCCCGCAGGTGCGCACGCTCGACGCGTATGCAGACATGAAGGCACGCGGCGAAGGCCGGCCGAACCCGGCGACGTTCCGCGACATCCATATGCCGTCGAATACCTGCGCAGGCCTCGTGATCGCGGTCTTCAGCCTGGTGCTCGGCTTCGCGCTGGTGTGGCACATCTGGTGGATGGCGATCGGCGGGCTCGTCGGGATCATCGCGACGCTCGTGATCTACAGCTCGCGCGATAACGACGGCTATTACATCCCTGCGTCGACGGTGCGCAAGACCGAAGACAAGCAGCCGACGCGGCGCACGGCCGCGCGCGTCGACGACGTGGAACTGGAGGCCAACTGATGTTGCAGAAAACCTTGAGCGCAACCCTGCTCGAGCACGACGACCATCCGCCGTCGCACTCGGTGTTCGGGTTCTGGCTGTACCTGATGACCGACTGCGTGATCTTCGCGGCGCTGTTCGCGACGTTCGCGGTGCTCGGCCACCAGTATGCGGGCGGGCAGACGGCGAAAGAGCTGTTCGACATTCCGGGCGTCGCGGTCGAAACCGCCGCGCTGCTGCTGTCGAGCATCACATACGGCTTCGCGATGCTCGCGGCGTACCAGCAGCGGCGCGGCGCGCTGCTCGCATGGCTCGCGGTGACGTTCGTGCTCGGCGCGGCGTTTCTCACGATGGAATTGCGCGAGTTCTCGCACCTGGTCGCGGAAGGCGCGGGCCCGCAACGCAGTGCGTTCCTGTCGGCGTTCTTCACGCTGGTCGGCACGCACGGGTTGCACGTGACGGCGGGCCTGTTGTGGATGATCGTGCTGGCCGCGCAGATCGTGTTGCGTGGCGGCGACCTGACCGATCGCGACCTGCGGCGCCTGACGTGCCTGAGCCTGTTCTGGCACTTCCTCGACATCGTGTGGATCTGCGTGTTTTCCTTTGTCTATCTCGCGAGCGTGATCTAAATGGCCCATTCGCATTCGTCTCAACTCGAAGAAGGGCATGGCAGCGTCGGCGGCTACGTCGCCGGTTTCATCCTGTCGGTGCTGCTCACGGCCGCGTCGTTCGGCCTCGTGATGGGCGGCGTGCTGTCGCCGCATGCGTCGCTGATCGGGCTGGCCGTGCTCGCCTTCGTGCAGATCGTCGTGCACCTCGTGTACTTCCTGCACATGAACGGCTCGTCGGGCCAGCGCTGGAACGTGATGGCGTTCAGCTATACGGTGCTGACCGCCGCGATCGTGATCGTCGGCACGCTGTGGGTGATGCACAACGTCAGCATGAACATGATGTCGCGCTGAGCGGCAGCGTGGCGCATCGGGTTCGCATCCGTGCGCGTTCATGAAGAAAAGGCGGCACATGCGTGCCGCCTTTTGTGTTTTCCGGCGGGTGTGTTGCGCCGGAGTGCGCGGTCAGTGGTGCGTGCCCGCGTCGGCCGTCAGCGCGTGCGTGCAGTCGGCGCGGTACTCGGCGCCGAGCCGATCCTCCGCGCCATTGATATCGTCGGGATAGTAAGGGCTCGAGGGCGCCGGCTTGTAGCCGACCTGTTCGAGCTCGGACAGCTCGCGTACGAGGTCCGCACGCGAGACGCCACTGCCCGTGTGCACGAACGGGTACGCGTGGCATTCCTGCGGCGTGAGGTGTGGCCCCGCAAACGCGGCGGTGCTGGCGCATGCGAGCAGCATGCAGGCGACGGTGGTCGACAGTTTCATCCGATAGCTCCTGGTTTCGCGGCCCGATGCCGCATGACGTCAGCGTAGGCGGCAGCCGTCGCAGGGCGGGCGACGCACGGATGAAACATGTTTCACGTACGCACGTCGCGATGCCGAATGAAGTTATTTTCATCTGGCGCCGCACGGCAATCGCGGCGCTTACGATAGTGGCGGGCGCATCGTGCGCGCCCGTGTTGAAGTTCATTGCGAGGGCAACCATGCGAGTACTGACGGTCGAGGACGATGCGGTGACGGCGAACGAAATCGTCGGCGAACTGACCGCCCGCGGGTTCGAGGTCGACTGGACCGATAACGGCCGCGACGGGATGATGCGCGCGATGAGCGCATCGTACGACGCGATCACGCTCGACCGGATGCTGCCGGGCGCGGACGGCCTCGCAATCGTGACCGCGATGCGCACGGTCGGCATCGACACGCCGGTGCTGATGCTGAGCGCGCTGGGCGACGTCGACGAGCGCATCCGCGGGCTGCGCGCGGGCGGCGACGATTATCTGACGAAGCCGTTCGATTCCGGCGAACTGAGCGCGCGCATCGAAGTGCTGCTGCGCCGCCGGCAGGCATCGGGTGTGCCGCAGCAGACGCTGCTGAAGGTCGGCGTGCTCGAGCTCGACCTCATTTCGCGCTGCGCGCGCCGCGGCACCGACGAGATTCCGCTGCTGCCCACCGAGTTCCGCGTGCTCGAATTCATGATGCGCAATGCAGGCCAGACGATCACGCGCACGATGCTGTTCGAGGCCGTGTGGGGCTATCACTTCGATCCCGGCACCAACCTGATCGACGTTCACATGGGCCGGCTGCGCAAGAAGATCGATCCGCCCGGCGCGAACCCGATGATCCAGACGGTGCGCGGATCGGGCTACATGCTCGCTTGACGGAGGCGCGAATGGACGCAGCCCGCGCGGCGCACTTCACGCGCCGCTGGCATACGACGACGTTTCGCTGGCTATGCGCGTACGCGGCGATCTTCTCGGTGTCGCTGCTGCTGCTCGCGGGCGTGATCAGCGTGGCCGCGACGCATACGATGACGCACGACACGGACGAAGTGCTCGCGTGGCAACTGATCTATTTCGATTCGATTCCCGATGCCGAGCTGCCGCTCGCGATCCACCGGCGGCTCGAGCACGAGCACATGCATACGAATTTCTACGGGCTGTTCGATGCGAGCGGGCGCCGCGTGGCCGGCGACATCACGACGCCGCCCGCGCTGCAGACCGATCGCCGCGGCCGGACGCTGAACCGCACGCTCGCGCTGCTCGACGGCCAGCCGTCGCCGATCGCGCGCGCGATGGCCGAGCGTCGCGACAACGGCATGACGCTGGTGGTCGCGCGCGACCTGTCGCATTTCATCCAGATTCGCGACGTCGCGATCCGCGGGTTCGTGATCGGCGGCGTGGTGATCCTGATCGCGGGCATCGCGGGCGGCAGCATGCTCGGCATGCGGCAGATGCGCCGCGTCGCCGCGATCCGGCGCGTCACGCGACAGATCGCCGAAGGCGATCTCGGCAAGCGGCTGCCGGTCGGCGGCTACGACGAACTCGATCTGCTCGCGCATCTCGTGAACCACATGCTCGACGAAGTCGAGCGGCTGATGGGCGAGGTGCGCCATACCTGCGACGGGATCGCGCACGACCTGCGCACGCCGCTCGCACGCGTGCATACGATGCTCGCGCGGCTCGCCGACCAGCCGTTCTGCGCGCATGATCCCGCGTCGGCGGCGCTGCTGGCTTCGGCGCGCGACGAAACCGACCGGCTGCTCGAACGGTTTCGCGCGATGCTGCGCATTTCCGAGATCGGCACGCTGAGCCGGCGCGGCGGTTTTGCCGCGGTCGACGTCGCGGCCCTGCTGCGCGACGTGTGCGAGCTTTACGAGCCATTGGCCGAGGACGTCGACGTGTCGTTCGCGCTCGAGGCGGCCACGGTCGACGGCATCCACGGCGATCGTGCGTTGCTGTTCGAGGCGTTCAGCAATCTCGCGGACAACGCGATCAAGTTCACGCCGCCGGGCGGCCGCGTGCGCGTCGTGCTCCAGACGACGCCGCACGGCCCGCTCGTCCGGTTCGAGGACACCGGGCCCGGCATCCCGCCCGGCGAGCGCAATGCGGTGCTCGAACGCTTCTATCGCGGCGAGCGCACGCGCCACGTGAACGGCTCGGGGCTCGGATTGAGCATCGTGTCGGCGGTGATGCGCGTGCATGGTTTCGCGCTGCGGATCGGCGACGCACAGCCGGCCGGTACGGCGATCACGGTCGAATGCTGGCCGCGTTCGCTCGCATGACGATGCAGGAGACCGAGCGATGCGCATCCTGCTGATCGCGCCGCCGAATCCGCACGCGTCGCGGCTCGACAAGGCGTTTCGAGAGAGCACGCACGGCGTCGAGCGCGTCGACGCATGGCGCGACGGCTGTTTCGCGGCGACGCAGGACCGGTTCGACGCGATCGTGATCGTCGCGACGGATGGCGGGGCCGCGGCGGCGATTCTAGATGAATTGCCGCGGCTCGCCGCGTCGGCCGGCGGTGCGACGATCGCCGCGATCGTTGCCGGCACCACGTCCGCCCAGCGCGCGCAGCTGCTGAACGCAGGCTGCGACGTATGCCTGGCCCATCCGTGTTCGTTCGTCGAATTGCACGAACGGTTGCACGCGCTGTGGCGCCGCGCGGGCATCATCGCGATGCGTGAATCGATCCGGCTCGACACGGCGACGCGCGCACTCGAGGAGCAGGGCCGGCGGCTCGCGCTCAGTGCACGGGAGTTTCGCGTGGTCGAATGCCTGCTGCGCGAAGCGGGGCGGCCGGTCGGGCGGGACGCCGTGCTGCGTTATGCGTGGGACGATGCCGATATCGAACCCGAAACGGTCAATGCGCTGGTCGTCCGGTTGCGGCGCAAGCTGGTCGCGCATGCGTTTTCCGCGCGGATCGAAACGGTTGCGCGATTCGGCTTCCGGTTCGACACGGGCGGGTGACGGGGCGGATATCGACACCGGGCTGAAAGAAGCTCTTGACGGTCGGCGTGCGCAGCGCCACGCCACGCGGCCCGGCCCGGCCCGGCCCGGCGACGGCAGCCGGGCGTCGATTGTTACAAGACGTTAGCGCGCGTGTCCCGTTGCGATGCCGCGCATCAGTTCTTACAAACTTGAAATATGCGGAGCCGGCGCTTGCCGCTATAGTCGAATCACACATGACACAACCAGAAGAGGAATCCATGAAGACTTTGCGTGTTGCCTCGCTCCTGACCGGTATGACGGCCTTGCTCGTGTCGGGCGCAGCAATGGCGGGAGTCAATGTCGGGATCAACGTCGGCGTGCCGGCACCGGTCTACGTCGCGCCTGCGCCCGTGTATGCGCCGCCGCCTCCGCCGGTCGTCTACCAGCCGGCGCCTGTCTATGCACCGGCGCCCGTGTACGCCCCGGCGCCGGCGATCGTGATCGGCTGGCATGGCGACCGCTACTGGGACGGCCGCCGCTACTGGGGCCGCGACGAGTGGTATCGCCACCATGGCCGCGGCTGGGGCGGCGATCGCGGTCACTGGGATCACGGCCGCCACAACGGCTGGCGCTGATCGACCGGTCGCGCATGCGTGCCGCGTGCGCGACACCCGCTCGCGAGAAAACCGCCCGCGTGGCGGTTTTCTTTTGGCTCGACGGACTGAATGGGTAGAATCGCTCCACGTTACTACCCTCATTCGATCGACAGGGCCTCTATGACGAAGGGTTCGCCCCGGGCCGCCGCCGCGCGTGCCTGCCCCGGCGCGCTGCGGGCCGCCGGCCGCGTGGCCGCGGTGCTGGCGCTGCATGCGGTGCTGGCCGCGCCGGCCGCGCACGCGGCCTACGCCATCGCGCAGTACGGCGAGCCGAAGTATCCGCCGGGCTTCAAGCATTTCGACTACGTGAACCCCGACGCGCCGAAGGGCGGCACGCTCGTGCTCGCGAATCCGAGCCGACTGACGTCGTTCGACAAGTTCAATCCGTTCACGATGCGCGGCAACACCGCGCCCGGCATCGACATGCTGTTCGAGAGCCTCGCGACCGGCAGTTCCGACGAACCGGCGTCCGCCTACGGGCTGCTGGCCGACGACATCGACATCGCCCCGGACCGCCGTTCGGTCACGTTCCACCTGAATCCGCGCGCCCGCTTCTCGAACGGCGATCGCGTCACGGCCGACGACGTCAAGTTTTCGTTCGACACGTTGAAGAGCAAGCAGGCCGCGCCGCAGTTCGGCGCGTATTTCGCGGAAATCGCGAAGGCCGTGGTCGTCGATCCGGCGACCGTGCGCTTCGAGTTCCGTAGCGCGAACCGCGAACTGCCGCTGATCGCCGGCGGCGTGCCCGTGTTTTCGCGCAAGTGGGGATTGCGCGCGGACGGCTCGCGCATCCCGTTCGACCAGCTTGCGTTCGAGCAGCCGATCGGCAGCGGCCCGTACGTGATCGAGCGCTACGACAACGGCCGCACGATCACCTACCGGCGCAACCCCGCGTACTGGGGCGCCGACCTGCCGGTACGGGTCGGCACCAACAACTTCGAGCGGATCGTGTACAAGCTGTACGGCGATGGCGTCGCGCGGCTCGAGGCGTTCAAGGCCGGCGAATACGACGTGCTCGTCGAGTACATCGCGCGCAACTGGGCGCGGCGCGACGTCGGCAAGCGTTTCGACAGCGGTGAGCTCGTCAAGCGCGAATTCCGCCAACATAACGGCGCCGGCATGCAGGGCTTCTTCATGAACCTGCGCCGGCCGCTGTTCCGCGACGTGCGCGTGCGCCAGGCGCTCGACCTCGCGTTCGACTTCGAGTGGCTGAACCGGCAACTGTTCTACAGCGCATACACGCGCCTCAACAGTTATTTCGCCGACACCGACCTGCAGGCGACCGGTACGCCGAGCGACGGCGAGCTGAAGCTGCTGGAGCCACTGCGCGCGCAGCTCGATCCGGCCGTGTTCGGCCCGACGGTCACGCAGCCGGACACGAATCCGCCGGGCTCGCTGCGCGCGAACCTGCTGAAGGCGCGCGCACTGCTCGCGCAGGCCGGCTGGACCTATCGCGACGGCGCGCTGCGCAACGCGAAGGGCGAGCCGTTCGCGTTCGAGATCCTCGACGATGCGGGCGGCGCGATGGAAGGCGTCGTGACCGCCTACCAGCGCAACCTGGCGAAGCTCGGCATCGTCGTGCGGTTTCGCACGGCCGATTACGCGCTGCTGCAAAAGCGCCTCGATGCATTCGACTACGACATGACGACGATCCGCTTGCCGGGCGTGCAGGTGCCGGGCGCCGAGCAATACTCGCGCTACGCGAGCAAGTTCGCCGACGAGCCGGGCTCCGACAACTTCATCGGATTGAAATCGCCGGCCGTCGACGCGTTGTTGCATGCGCTCGGCGCCGCGCAGACGCGCGAGGAACTGCTCGACGCGACGCACGCGCTCGACCGCGTGCTGATGCACGGCTACTACGCGGTCCCGCAGTGGTACAGCACGACGCACCGCATCGCGTACAAGCGCACGCTCGCCTATCCGCGGACGCTGCCGCTGTACTATTCGGCCGAGGGCTGGGTCGTGTCGACCTGGTGGGCGAAGCCCGATCACTGACCCGCGCCGGCCCTTCGTCCAACCCCGCCATCCGATCACGAGTCGACGCCCTATGTGGAGCTACATCCTCAAACGCCTGCTGCTGATGATCCCGACGCTCGTCGGCGTGCTGACGCTCACGTTCGCGGTGATTCAGTTCGTGCCGGGCGGCCCCGTCGAGCAGGCCGTGCAGGAGCTGCGCAAGGGCGCGACGGAGCAGGGCGCGACGCCGTTCGGGATGCGCGCGCACACCGGCGTCGACGCGCATCAGCTCGCGCAACTGAAGGCGCTGTACGGTTTCGACAAGCCGCCGCTCGAACGCTACTGGCTGATGCTGAAGCGCTTCGCGCGCTTCGATCTCGGCGACAGCTATTTCCGCCACCAGAGCGTGTGGTCGCTGGTCGTGCAGAAGCTGCCGGTGTCGATCAGCATCGGGCTGTGGACGTTCTTCCTCACGTACCTGATCTCGGTGCCGCTCGGCATCGCGAAGGCCGTGCGCAACGGTTCGCCGTTCGACGTTGCGACGAGCCTCGTTGTGCTGGTCGGCTATGCGATTCCGGGCTTCGTGCTCGGCGTGCTGCTGCTCGTGCTGTTCGGCGGCGGCTCGTTCTGGCAGCTCTTTCCGCTGCGCGGCCTCACGTCGGACAACTTCGCGCAGCTGTCGCTCGTCGGCAAGGTGCTCGACTACCTGTGGCACATCGCGCTGCCGATCACCGCGTCGGTCGTCGGCAGCTTCGCGGTCGTCACGATGCTCACGAAGAACGCGTTCCTCGACCAGATCCGCCGGCAATACGTGCTGACCGCGCGCGCGAAGGGGCTCTCCGAGCGTAGCGTGCTGTGGAAGCACGTGTTCCGCAATGCGATGCTGCCGTTGATCGTCGGCTTCCCGGCCGCGTTCATCGGTGCGTTCTTCACCGGCAGCCTGCTGATCGAGACGCTGTTCTCGCTCGACGGCCTCGGGCTGCTGTCGTACGAGTCGGTCGTGCGGCGCGATTACCCGGTCGTGCTCGGCACGCTGTACCTGTTCACGCTGATCGGGCTCGCGACCAAGCTGATTTCCGATCTTTGCTATGTGTGGGTCGATCCGCGCATTCAATTCGACAACCTGGAGCGCTGACATGAAACGAGCCATTCGCATGCCCGGCGCCAGCGGGCGGGGCGCGCGATGAACCGGGCCGTCGCCTCTTCCCGTATCGACGCCGCACGTGCGCGCGTGTCGCCGTCGCCCACCCGCCGCGTGTGGCAGCGCTTCAGGCAGCAGCGCCTCGGCTACTGGAGCTTCGTGATCTTTGTCGTGGCCTTTGCCGCGAGTCTCGCGGCGCCGCTGTGGTCGAACGACAAGCCGCTCGTGGTGCGCTACGACGGCCAGACCTATTTCCCGATGTTCCATGCGTATCCGGAGACGACCTTCGGCGGCGATTTCCCGACGCCGGCCGACTATCTCGATCCGTATGTGCGCAAGCGGCTCGAGGCGCCCGGCAACTTCGTGGTCTATCCACCGAACCGCTACTACTACGACACGCTGAACTACTTCTCGAACGTGCCGAACCCGGCGCCGCCGTCGCGCGAGAACTGGCTCGGCACCGACGCGCAGGGCCGCGACCTGCTCGCGCGGCTCGTGTACGGCTTCTGCGTGTCGGTCGAGTTCGGGCTGATCCTGACGGTGATCGGCACGCTGCTCGGGATCGCCGCGGGCGCGGTGCAGGGCTTCTTCGGCGGGCGCATCGACATCGTCGGGCAGCGGCTGATCGAGATCTGGAGCTCGCTGCCGGAGCTGTACCTGCTGATCATCTTCGCGTCGATCTTCGAGCCGAGCTTCCTGCTGCTGATCGTGCTGTTGTCGCTGTTCGGCTGGATCGGTCTTGCCGACTACGTGCGTGCGGAATTCCTGCGCAACCGCACCCAGGACTACGTGCGCGCGGCCCGCGCGATGGGACTGACGAACTGGCAGATCATCTGGCGCCACGTGCTGCCGAACAGCCTCACGCCGGTGATCACGTTCCTGCCGTTCCGGATGAGCGGCTCGATCCTCGCGCTCACCAGCCTCGATTTCCTCGGGCTGGGCGTGCCGCCGCCCACGCCGAGCCTCGGCGAGCTGCTGGCGCAGGGCAAGGGCAACCTCGACGCATGGTGGATCTCGCTGTCGACGTTCGGCGTGCTGGTCGCGACGCTGCTGCTGCTGACCTTCATGGGCGACGCGCTGCGCAACGCCCTCGACACGCGGATCGCCGATTCGGTGCGCGCGGCGGGAGGGCAGCGATGAGCGAGTCGACCGTATCGACGCAGCACGAACCGCTGCTGTCGCTCGAGCGTCTGCATGTGCGCTTCGGCGACACGGTCGCGGTGGACGACGTGACGCTCGCGATCGGGCGGGGCGAGCGGGTCGCGCTCGTCGGCGAATCGGGGTCCGGCAAGAGCGTGACCGCGCTGTCGATCCTGCGGTTGCTGCGCGACGCAGAGGTCACGGGCGCGATCCGCTTTGCCGGGCAGGATCTGGCGGCCAGGAGCGAGCGCGAGATGCGCGGGCTGCGCGGCTCGGACATCGCGATGATCTTCCAGGAGCCGATGACGGCGCTCAACCCGCTGTATACGATCGGCGTGCAGATCGGCGAGACGATCGTGCTGCACGACGGCGTATCGGCCGTCGAGGCGCGCAAGCGGGCGATCGCGTTGCTCGCGCGCACCGGCATCGCGGAGCCCGAGAAGCGGGTCGACAGCTACCCGCACCAGTTGTCGGGCGGCCAGCGGCAGCGCGCGATGATCGCGATGGCGCTCGCGTGCCGGCCGCGCCTGCTGCTGGCCGACGAGCCGACCACCGCGCTCGACGTGACGATCCGTGCGCAGATCGTCGACCTGCTGCTGGAACTGCAGCGGGAGGAGGCGGAAAAGCGCGGGATGGCGATCCTCCTGATCACGCACGACCTGAATCTCGTGCGGCACTTCGCGCAGCGGGTGGCGGTGATGGAGCACGGCCGGCTCGTCGAGAGCGGGCCGGTCGAGCAGATTTTCGCGGCACCCGAGCATCCGTATACGCAGCGGCTGCTGAACAGCCGGCCGCAACGCACGGTCACGCCGGTGATGCCGATCGCGCCCGTCGTGCTCGACGCGCGCCACGTGAGCGTGCAGTTCGCGCGCAAGCGGCCGGGCTTCGCGGGCTGGTTCGGCACGGTGCCGGTGACGGCCGTCGCCGACGTGTCGGTGTCGGTGCGGCAGGGCGAAACGCTCGGCATCGTCGGCGAATCGGGCTCAGGCAAGTCGACGCTCGCGATGGCGCTGCTCGGGCTGCAGAAGACGGCCGGCGGCGAGATCGAATTCCAGGGACGCGCGCTGTCGACCTATCGCGGCCGCGAACAGACCGCGCTGCGCTCGAACATGCAGGTGGTCTTTCAGGATCCATTCAGTTCACTTTCGCCGCGTCACACGATCGAGCGGATCGTCGGTGAAGGGCTCGAACTGCATCGCCCGGACATGACGCCCGACGCGCGCCGCGCGAAGTCGCTCGCGGTGCTGCGCGAAGTCGGGCTCGACCGTACGGTGCTGCAGCGTTATCCGCACGAATTCTCGGGCGGGCAGCGCCAGCGGATCGCGATCGCGCGCGCGCTGGTGCTGGAGCCGCGCATCCTGATCCTCGACGAGCCGACGTCGGCGCTCGACGTGTCGATCCAGCAGCAGGTGCTGAAGCTGCTCGCGAATTTGCAACAGAAATACAACCTCGGCTATGTATTCATCAGCCACGACCTGGAGGTGATCGGTGCGATGGCACACCGCGTCGCGGTGATGCAGGACGGCGCCGTCGTCGAGTCGGGGGAGGTGCCCGACATCTTCACCCGACCGTCACATCCTTACACACAAAAGCTGTTGAAAGCGGTCTGGAAAGCGTGATAGGCGTCCAATGGTCTGACCATCTCGATTGTATTTATTAATTTGTTTTGACAAACGATTACGCGCTGGCTAGTATCGACCGAAATTTTCCGCCAATCAGCTGATTTTTAAGCACATTCCATCGACCAATGCAGCATCGATCCCTGACCCAGGCATGCGCGCGCACCATCGCCGGGCTGTTCATCGGCGCCCTGTTCGCAGCAGCACCCGGCGCGTTCGCCGACGAAGTCAGCAGTTTTAACCAGAATGTCACCAATTCGACTCAGATCGGGTCGGGTTCCTCCCTCCAGCAGACCAACGCGCAGTCGTCGAGCGGCGGCGCGAAGTCGTTCCTTGCCGGCATGGCGGGCAAGGCGGGCGACGTGGTCGTCGGCGCGCTGAACATGATCGGCGTTCGGTATCGCTGGGGCGGCAACTCGCCGGATTCGGGCCTCGACTGCAGCGGCTTCGTGCGCTACGTGTTCCAGGACACCCTCGGCATGTCGCTGCCGCGTCGCGCGGAAGAAATGAGCCGCGTCGGCGAGAAGGTGAGCATGAGCAACCTGAAGCCGGGCGATCTCGTGTTCTTCAACACGATGCGCCGCACGTTCTCGCACGTCGGCATCTATATCGGCGACAACAAGTTCGTGCACTCGCCGTCGACGGGCAGCACCGTCCGCGTCGACGATCTCGACAGCGGCTACTGGGAAAAGCGTTTCACCGGTGCGCGCCGGATCGAATCGGAATTCCCGATGAAGCCCGAAGACCTGCGCCGCGTGCGCGCGACGATCGGCGACGATTCGGCGAACGGCAGCAACTGACGTTTGCCGGTCGGTCAGGCCGGACGATAAAAAACCCTGTCACCGAAAGGCGGCAGGGTTTTTTGTTTTGAGGCTGGCGCCGACGGCGCGGCGTAAGTCGTTCCGTCGGCCACCGGGAGGCGGCGCGTGCCGCGGCCTCCCGCCCATCGCGGCCTACGCGGCGGCAGTCACGCCCCGCGCCGCCGCGAGCTTGCGCTGCAGTTCCGGCATGACGCGCGCGACCGCTTCCTCGCCCGCGAGGATCGCCGCGTTGCGCTGGTTGAAGTCGCTGCCGCCCATCGCCGCCAGGTTCGGGCGAATCACGACGTCCGCATACTTGTCGAGCTCGTAGGTCTTGATCGTCTGGCCCATGATCGTGAAGGTCTGCAGCAGCATCTCGATCGGGTTGTTGGTCGCCGCGCCGTCCGGCCGGGCCGAGATGTCGACCGCGATCACGAAGCTCGCGCCCATCTTGCGCGCGAACGACGCCGGCACCGGGCTCACCAGCCCGCCGTCCACATATTCGCGATTGCCGATCTTCACCGGCTCGAACACCGACGGCACGCTGCACGACGCGCGCACCGCGAGCCCCGTGTTGCCTTGCTGGAACAGGATCGGCTGGCCGCTTTGCAGGTCCGTCGCGACGATGCCGAGCGGCTTCGCCATCTTCTCGATCGGCCGGTTGTTGAGCGTCTTGTTCAGGAAATTCTGCAGCGCGACGCCTTGCAGCAGGCCGCGCGAGCGAAACGGCAGCGCCCAGTCGCTGATCGATGCCTGGTCCATGTCGAGGGCGATCTTGTTGATCTGCAGCGCGTTCATGCCCGACGCGTAGAGCGCGCCGACCACCGAGCCCGCGCTCGTCCCGGCGACGATCTCGATCGGAATGCCGCGCGCCTCGAGCGCCTTCAGCACGCCGATGTGCGAGAACCCGCGCGCGGCGCCGCCGCCGAGCGCGATGCCGATCTTGACGGGCTTCTCCTGCGGGAGTGCCGTGCCGGGGCGGGATTTGTCGCCGAAGGACGTACAGGCGGCGAGGCTGGCGGACGCGCACGCGATCGTGAAGTGGCGGCGCGACAGGCGAGGGGACGACATCGAATGGTTCTCCGGCGGCTTGGCGGCGGGTTACACGGCCCGCGGCGGCGATAGGTTCCGAGCGGCCGCGCAGCGGGTTCCGTGCGGCCGGCGCCGCGCCGGCTGGCGGCCGCGGCGCGCACATCATAAAGCAAGCGGTGCGCTTGGCGCGATGTCCGGCGCGAGTATAATTCCGGCTTCTTTCCCGTTCCGGGCGCCGCCGGCTCCGTTGCTGTCCGGGCTGCCGCGTCGTCCCGCGTCGAATCATTCATGCGCCCCAGGCGTTCGAGTTACCGTTTATGACCCGTCCTGTCCGTACCCGCTTCGCGCCGAGTCCCACCGGCTTCATCCACCTCGGCAACATCCGCTCCGCACTCTATCCGTGGGCGTTCGCCCGCAAGATGAAAGGCACGTTCGTGCTGCGCATCGAGGATACCGACGTCGAGCGCTCGTCGCAGGAAGCGGTCGATGCGATCCTCGAGGGGATGCAGTGGCTCGGACTGGATTTCGACGAAGGCCCGATCTACCAGATGCAGCGGATGGACCGCTATCGCGAAGTGCTCGCGCAGATGCTCGAGAAGGGTCTCGCATATCCGTGCTACATGTCGGCCGAGGAACTCGACGCGCTGCGCGAACGCCAGCGCGAAGCCGGCCTGAAGCCGCGCTACGACGGTACGTGGCGCCCGGAGCCCGGCAAGGTGCTGCCGGAGCCGCCGGCCGGCGTGAAGCCGGTGCTGCGCTTCCGCAATCCGCTGACGGGCACGGTCGTGTGGGACGATGCGGTGAAGGGGCGTGTCGAGATCTCGAACGAGGAGCTCGACGACCTCGTGATCGCGCGCCCGGACGGCACGCCGATCTACAACTTCTGCGTGGTGGTGGACGACATGGACATGGGCATCACGCACGTGATCCGCGGTGACGACCACGTGAACAACACGCCGCGCCAGATCAACATCCTGAACGCACTCGGCGGCGAGCCGCCCGTCTATGCGCACTTGCCGACCGTGCTGAACGAGCAGGGCGAGAAGATGAGCAAGCGGCATGGCGCGATGAGCGTGATGGCGTACCGCGACGCGGGCTTCCTGCCGGAAGCCGTCGTCAACTATCTCGCGCGTCTCGGCTGGTCGCATGGCGACGCCGAGATCTTCTCGCGCGAGCAGTTCGTCGAATGGTTCGATCTCGAGCATCTCGGCAAGTCGCCCGCGCAGTACGACCACAGCAAGCTGAGCTGGCTGAACGCGCATTACATCAAGGAAGCCGACAACGCGCGCCTTGCCGAACTCGCGAAGCCGTTCCTCGACGCACTCGGCATCGACGACGCGGCGATCGCGACGGGCCCCGCGCTCGACGCGGTGGTCGGCTTGATGAAGGATCGTGCGACGACGGTCAAGGAGATCGCGGAAGGTGCGGCGATGTTCTATCGTGTGCCGGCACCCGACGCCGACGCGCTCGCGCAGCACGTGACCGATGCGGTGCGTCCGGCGCTGGCCGATCTCGCTGCCGCGCTGAAGGCGGCCGACTGGACGAAGGAAGCGGTGTCCGCCGCGCTGAAGGCGACGCTCGCCACGCACAAGCTGAAGATGCCGCAGCTCGCGATGCCGGTGCGTCTGCTGGTGGCGGGCACGACGCATACGCCGTCGATCGACGCGGTGCTCGTGCTGTTCGGTCGCGACGTCGTGGTGACGCGCATCGAGGCCGCGCTGGCTTGACGTTCGTGCGCGCGCGAAGCTGTCCGTGCATGAGGTACGCGGCGGCTTCGCAAAAAATTTCGCACGAATCGTAAAAAGGGTATTTACAAGTTCGAAATCGGTCCATATAATCTCATTTCTGTTCTGCAAGGGGGTATAGCTCAGCTGGGAGAGCGCTTGCATGGCATGCAAGAGGTCAGCGGTTCGATCCCGCTTACCTCCACCAACAGAACAAGATGGATTGATTTGCGAAGCGGCGGTAGTAATAAATGCTTCACAAAATGATTCAAAGCAGTTAGAATTTCGGCCTTCGCTGTTGACCAGAAGTGAATAGCGAAAGTCAGACAAATCTGAAAAGATTATGTCCCCTTCGTCTAGAGGCCTAGGACATCACCCTTTCACGGTGAGTACAGGGGTTCGAATCCCCTAGGGGACGCCAGATTCAGCGGCGTTTCATAGAAGTGTCGCAAGGCTTGCAGGAACGTAACCGACGTCCTGCAGGTTGGGTAAGAAAGCTGGAGCGGTAGTTCAGTCGGTTAGAATACCGGCCTGTCACGCCGGGGGTCGCGGGTTCGAGTCCCGTCCGCTCCGCCAGAACGAAGCCCGTTCAAGACGTTTTTGAGCGGGCTTTTGTATTAAAGATGTAAGCAGTACGTTGTCCCCTTCGTCTAGAGGCCTAGGACATCACCCTTTCACGGTGAGTACAGGGGTTCGAATCCCCTAGGGGACGCCAGATTCAGCGGCGTTTCGTAGAAGTGTCGCAGCGCGTGCAGGAACGTGACGAGATCCTGCAGGCGGTGGTGCAGAAAGCTGGAGCGGTAGTTCAGTTGGTTAGAATACCGGCCTGTCACGCCGGGGGTCGCGGGTTCGAGCCCCGTCCGCTCCGCCAGAACGAAGCCCGTTCAAAAGCGTTTTTGAACGGGCTTTCTCGTTAAAGATGTAAGCAGTACGTTGTCCCCTTCGTCTAGAGGCCTAGGACATCACCCTTTCACGGTGAGTACAGGGGTTCGAATCCCCTAGGGG